>JAEWJD010000055.1 GCA_023386765.1 Pseudomonadota bacterium
GCGGCCTGCCGGCGCGGGTGCACTTGGGGCACCGCGTCCAGTTCACGGGCGGCCGGCACCAGGTCCGGCGCGGGATTGCCGGCACACGCCAGCGCCAGCGCGATCAGTTCCAACCCTTTGGCGGCCAGGTAAAGCTGGCCGGCTGCGCCCCGCTGGCGGCAGACGCGCAACTGATTGGCCACCTGCCGCGCCTGCGGACCGGCCGGGCCATGCCAGCATAGCGGCGCGCTGCCGCACGCGCCCAGCTGGTGGCGCACCTGCTCAGGGTCGAGTCCAAGTTGGGACCACAAGGCATGGTCGGGCAGGGTCACCAGGGCATAGCGCTGCTCGCGGCCGGCGTCAAAGGCGTCAGCGCCATCAACCCCGGCACCGGCCCACACCATGCATAGGCTGGCCCCATCGAGCCGCAGATCGGGGCGGCCGGCAATGCGGCTATCGACGCCCCCCTCCAGGACGATGACCTTCAGCCCGGGATAGAGCGCTTCTTCGCGCCACTGCGAGGCCGCTGCGCGGAACACCCCGGCACGCAAGGCCAGGCCGCTATCCAGGCGCAGGGAGGCATCGATGCGGTGATCTGCGGTGAGAAGGGACATGGCGGGCAAGCATAAGACGAACGGGAATGCTTATCATTATCTCACATGCTCGCCACGACCCTCAGGCCCGCTCCCAGCGCCGCTGGATATCCTTGGCGGCCACCACGCCGTCGGCCATGGCCGTGACCACGCAGGGATGGGCCCGGTTGGCAACCTCGCCGATGGCATAGACATCGGGCAGGCTGGTACGCGCCGTCGCGGCATCGGTATGGATGTAGCCGCGCGCGTCACGCGCCAGCGCCAGGCCATCGGCAAAACCGGCCTGCGGTTCCCAGCCATAGAACACCAGGATCAGGTCGTAAGATTGGCCGTTGACGGTGCGCGCGGCCGGGTCCACCTCGTAGGGCCCGATACTCACGCCGTCGCGGCCGGCGCGCTGTACCCACTGCTGCTGGGCCCGGACGCTACGCGCATACAGATGCACCTGGCGCGCGCCCCGGTTGCGCACATAGACGAAATTCTCGAAGGCATTGTCACCCCCGCCCAACACCGCCACCGACAGGCCGGCGTAATCCTGGGCCACGATGGACGAACCCGGTCCGATCAGCACACCGGGCCAGCGGGCCTGGAGCGGATGGCCCGGCAGGCCGCGGGCGCGCACGCCGGTGGCGATCACCAGGCAGCGGCCATGGAACCATTGCGGCGCACGCGCATCGCCGGCGGCCAGCGCAATCCCTCCCTCACAGGGCACGACTTCCTGCGCCGGCATGTCCCGATGCAGCGGGACCCCGGCATGCGCCAGGCTGGCACCGATGCGCTGGGCCACGTCCTGGCCGGTCACGCCCGGCGCAGCCACGATCCAGTCATCCGGGAAAGGGTTGTGGGCGGTCAGGCCGCCCACCTGCCCGGAGGCCTCGATCAGCACCGGCGCCAGGCCCAGGTGTGCCAGCCACACCGCGCATGACGCGCCGGCCGGGCCCGCACCCACAATGACCGCATCGTAGAACTGCTGCATCTTCCTGTTTCTTCCTTGAACGCGCCGGAAAGGCGCCTGTCTGCATGGAGCACCGCCGATTGTAGTCAGCCCCCGCCGCCGGCGGCCGTACAATCCCGGATTCTTCTGCCCCGAGTTGATCATGCCCACCCGCCGAATTTTCATTTCCGGCCTGGCCCTGGATGCCCGCATCGGCATCCTCGAGCACGAACGCCGCGCCACCCAGCCCCTGCACGTTGATGCCGAGTTCGATATCGACATCACACGCAATGTCGATGACCAGGATATCCACAGCGTGCTGGACTACCGCCGCCTGCGCGAAGCCATCGTGCAGCAGTGCACCCAGGCCCACGTCAACCTGATCGAAACGCTGTCCGAACAGGTGGCCGAACGGCTGCTGGCCGACTTCGCGGAAATCCGCGCACTGCGTCTGCGCATCAGCAAGCCCATGGCCTTTTCCGACTGCAATGCCGTCGGCGTGGAAATCCAGATCAACCGCTGACATCATGAGCACCCCCGGAATCGAACGCCCGGCGCGCAGCCCGGCCGAGGAAAAAGCCCGCTACGAGGGCAACAAGCTGACCAAGCGCCTGGCGCGCGAGACCACTCGCGCCCTGTCCGACTACAACATGATCGAAGAGGGCGACCGCGTCATGGTCTGCCTGTCCGGCGGCAAGGATTCCTATGCCATGCTGGATATCCTGATGGCGCTGCAAAAACGCGCGCCTTTCCGTTTCGAGCTGATCGCAGTCAACCTGGACCAGAAACAGCCCGGCTTTCCGGCCGAGATCCTGCCCGAGTACCTGACCGGGCTGGGCGTGCCGTTCCATATCGAAACCCAGGATACCTATTCAATCGTCACGCGGGTGCTGGCCGAAGGCAAGACCATGTGCTCGCTGTGCTCGCGCCTGCGCCGCGGCATTCTGTACCGCGTGGCCGACGAACTGGGCGCCACCAAGATCGCCCTGGGCCACCATCGCGACGACATCCTGGGCACGCTGTTCCTGAATCTGTTCTACGGCGGCAAGCTCAAGGGCATGCCGCCCAAGCTGGTCTCCGACGATGGCCGTCACACGGTGATCCGGCCGCTGGCCTACGTGGCCGAGACAGACCTCATCGCCTACGCCGAGCTCAAGCAGTTCCCGATCATTCCGTGCAATCTGTGCGGTTCGCAGGAGAACCTCAAGCGCAAGGAAGTCTCGCGCATGATCCAGGAATGGGATCGCAAGTATCCCGGGCGCTCCTGGAATGTGTTCAATGCCCTGTCGCGCGTGGTGCCCTCGCACCTGATGGACCGCGAGCTGTTCGATTTCGTGGGCCTCAAGCCCAGCGGCGTGCCGGACGCCAACGGCGACATCGCCTTCGACGAACCCGAGCTGCCTGCCGCACTCTGTAGCGACGAGGCGCCGCAAAGCGTCCAGGACGGCCTGCAAGAGCAGGCCCTGGTGTTCAGCCGGACGCGTTAGGCGTTCAGGACATGAACCGGCGTGCCGGCCTGCCAGGCCAGCACGGCCTTGAGCGCGTTGCGGTAGAAAGCCTCGAAGTTGGACTGGCTGACATAACCCAGATGCGGGGTGAGGATGACGTTGTCGCGGTCACGCAGCGGATCCATCGGCGACAGCGGTTCTTCCGGGTAGACATCGAGTCCCGCGCCGGCGATGCGGCGCTTGTCCAGGGCATCCATCAGCGCACTCTGGTCGACCAGCCCCGCACGCGACGTGTTGACCAGATAGGCCGTCGGCTTCATGGCGGCCAGGGATTCGGCATCGACCACTCCCTGCGTGCGTTCGCTGAGCACCAGGTGAATGCTGATGGCATCCGCCGTGGCGAACAGCTCGGTCTTGTCGAGCCGCCGCACCCCCGCCTGGGCGGCGCGCTCATCGGTCAGGTTGGGGCTCCAGGCCACCACATCCATGCCGAAAGCCTGGCCCACCCGGGCCACGGCCTGGCCCAGCTTGCCCAGGCCCAGCACCCCCAGGCGTTTGCCCGCCAAAGGCTGAGACATGCCGGTCTGCCACATGCCGCGGCGCATGGCTGCGTCTTCCTGGGGCAGGTGCTTGAACAGGGCCAGCAGGTGTGCCCAGGCCAGTTCGGCGGTGGCGCTGGCGGCCTCGGCGCTGCCGGGCGCGCCGCAGACCAGCACACCCTTGGCCGAGGCGGCCGCCATGTCGATGGCCTGGTTGCGCAGACCCGTGGTGACCAGCAACTTGAGCTGCGGCAGGGCCTGGATCAGTTCGGCCGGGAAAGGCGTGCGCTCGCGCATGGCCACCACCACATCGAAAGGCAGCAGGGCGTCGATGCGCGCCGCGCCTTCAGGCAACGGATCGCGCACGGCCGTGACCTCGGCATCCAGCACGGACCAATCGGCGTAGCGCAGCGCCACGTCGTGGTAGTCATCCAGCAGGGCGATCTTCATGGGGCAGCTCCGGGCAGGGTCAGCGCGCAGCCTGCAGGCGCGCCTTGAGTTGGTCCAGCGACATGGCGCCGCTTGCGCGCGTGCCATTCTCGAAAAATACGGTAGGCGTACCGCGCACCATCAGCTGGCGCCCCAGCGCCACCATGGCGTCGACCGGCGCATCGCACTGTGCAGCAGGCGGCCGTTGTCCCTCCAGCATCCAGTCATCCCAGCGCTTGCCCGGATCGTCGGCACACCAGACGTCACGCACCTTGTGAATCGAGTCAGGCGACAGGATGGGATACATGAAGGTGTAGATGGTCACATCATCGAGTTGCTTGAGCGTCTGGCGCAACTGCTTGCAATAACCGCAATTGGGATCCTCGAAGACGGCCAGCTTGCGCGTGCCCTTGCCCTGGACCTGCTTGAGGGCGAGATCCAGCGGCAATTCGGAAAACACCATGGCGCTGGCCCGCTCCTGGTTGAGGCGCGTGACATCGCGCCGGGTGGCGGCGTCGATCAGCGGCCCCTGCATGGCCCAGGTCACGTCCTCGTCGGTGTAGATCAGGTCGGTACCGACCTGCACCTCGAACAAGCCATAGGGGGTGCGCTTGACGGCCACCACCTCCATGTCGGTGAAACGCAGCTTGAAACGCTTTTTGACTTCGTCAGCGGCCGGATCGGCCGGCTGCAGAGCACGCGTGCCGTAGACCTTGTCACCGGCTGCCGCCTGCCCGGGCTGGGTCGAGTAGACCTTGTCCTGGCGAGCCGGCTGGGCCTGAGCGGCGGTGCCCGACAGCGCCAGACTTGCCAGAAGAAAACCGAGGCCCAGGGCGGTGAAACGGGCGTTCATGCGGTGAGGCTCCAGAAAGGGCGCGGACGGCGCTCAGTTGCGCGAGGCTTGTTCGATAAGGTGGCGCTTGAGAAACGGCAGGTCATCGACCAGCCGCATGCCGGCGTTGCGTAAAAAGGCCATCGGCGCATTGTGGGCGGCAAACAGCCGGTGCAGGCCATCGGTGGCCAGGCGCATGGCGGCCACCGGCTCGGCGCGTGCGCGCTGGTAACGCCGCAGCACGCGCAGATCGCCGGCGGCGCGATAGGGTTCGCGCCCGGCCACCGCGCTGGCCAGCGCTTCGACATCGCCCAGGCCCATGTTCAGGCCCTGTCCGGCCAGCGGATGCAGGCGATGGGCGGCATCACCCACCAGGGCGATACCAGGCGCCACCGGCTGGGATTGTTCGAGGGTCAGGGGAAAGCCGTGCAGACGGCTGCGCAGGCGCAAGCGGCCCAGACGCTGCTGGCTGGCTTCCTGCAGGCGGCGCTCGAGCTGGGCGGCCTGCTCCTCGGCAGGCAATGCCAGCAGTTCACGGGCCTGCGCCTCGCGCATCGACCAGACCATCGAGACCTGCGGTCCCTCGCGCGTGTCTGGCAGCGGCAGCAGCGCCAGCACGCCATCGTCGCGGAACCATTGCAGGGCGGCGCCATGGTGCGGCAATTCAGCGTCCAGGTGGACCACCAGGCCGATGTCGCCATAGGAGCGGGCTTCATGTTTGAGGCCGGCGGCCGTGCGCAGCGGCGAAGACGCGCCATCCGCGCCGATGAACAACTCGGCCGCGATGCGTTGGCCGGCATCCGTTTCGATCTCGCCGGGACGCCAGCCGGTAGCGCGCGCCTCAATCCAGGGAATGCCGAACATGCGCACCGCCTGCAGCAGCACGCGTTCGATCTCGCCCGACTCGACGATCCAGGCCAGCTGCTCATGGGCGGCCTGCCAGGCCTTGAGTTCGACGCGGCCGTCGCCATCGCCGTAGATGTCCATGCTGCGCACCGGGGTCAGGCGCGCTTCGGGAATGGCGTCCCAGATACCCAGCTGCGCCAGAAAACGCTGGCTGGCCGGCGAGATGGCATAGACACGCGGGTGGTAGACATCGGGCTCGGCCGGCGCCAGCTGGGCACGCGGCGCCAGCAAGGTGACGCGCTGCTGACGACGCGCCAGCGCCAGCGCCGTGGACAGGCCGACAATGCCAGCCCCGCATACGAGAATCTGTGGTGTCATCGCGCCGACGGCTCCCCGGCCTGCTTGGGCCACAACAGCCACATCTGGCCGCGCTGCTTCATGCGTCCGGCCTGCTGCCCGGCCTCTTCGCCAAAGCCCCAGTAGTAATCGGCCCGCGCCGCCCCCTTGATGGCCGTGCCGGTGTCCTGGGCGAACACCAGACGCTGCAAGGGACGCTCAGTGGAGGGATAGGTGGTGCTCAGGTAAACCGGCGTGCCCAAGGGCACGAAGGTGGGATCGACCGCGATGGCGCGCCCGGCCGCCAGCGGAATCGCATAGGCGCCCTTGGGCCCCTGTTCAGGATCATCGACCGATTCTTCGCGGAAAAACACCACGGCCGGATTGGCATTGAGCATCTCCGGCACCCGGGCCGGGTTGCGCTGCGCCCAGGCACGGATGTTCTGCATCGACGCCTGATTGGCCGAGAGCTCGCCACGGTCGATCAGCCAACGGCCGATCGACGCATAGGGACGCCCGTTGTGGTCGGCGTAGGCGACCCGTATGGTTTTGCCCTTGTCCGGCCCATCGGCCAGCAACACCCGACCCGAGCCCTGCACCTGCAGAAAGAAGTTGTCGACCGGATCATCGACCCACACCAGCGCCGGCGGCTTGCGCGAACCGGCCTCGATCTCGGCACGCGCGTCGTACGGCACCACGCGGCGGCCGTCCAGCTTGCCGCGCACCCGCTTGCCGGCCAGGTCGGGATAGACCGACCCCAGATCGATGATGAGCAGATCATCGGGCACGGCATACAGGGGCCACTGATAGCGCCCGCCGCGTTCGCGCGAGCCACGCACCAGCGGCTCGTAATAGCCGGTGACGGTATTGGAGGCCGGCCGTGCATCGGCGCCATTCAGGCGCCACGGCTGCAGGTGAGTCTGCAAAAAGCGGCGCACGGCCGCGGCATCGCCTGGCGCCGGCGCACGCGCCGGATCGGCAGCGGCCGCACAGACCGGCTGCCAGACACGCGGCGTGGCGCGCGCCGGAGCGGCCAGGTTGCCCGAGGTCGGGCGCATCAGGCCTTTGCAGTTGCGCAGTACCAGCGGCCACAGACGCGACAGGTCATCGCTTTCCCAGCCCGGCAGCTCGGCCCAGGCGGCGCGTTGATAGCGCCCGGCCAGCGCACGCGGCGCGGTGTCGGGCAGCGACGTCAGCGCAGGCACGCGCAGCGGGCCTTCCGGCAGGCTCGCGGCCGGGCCTTCGCCGGCAGGCGGAGCCATGTCGGGCGTGGAGCAGGCCGCCAGCAGCGCCGACAGCAGGGTCAGGGTAAGAAGGCGTTTCATGGTGACGACAGACATCCGTTCAGTGCAGCGTGCGCGGCATGGCCAGCACGAACTCGGCGATCGGCACCTCGAAAGGAATGCCGTTCTCGCCGACACAGTGGTAGGTACCGCGCATCGTGCCTACCGGGGTCGGCAGGGGACAGCCGCTGGTGTATTCGAAGGTTTCACCCGGCGCCAGCAGCGGCTGCTGACCAACCACGCCCAGGCCGCGCACTTCCTGCACCTGCTGGTTGCCGTCGCTGATGACCCAGTGGCGGCTGATGACCTGAGCCGGCTGCGCACCCGTGTTGGTGATGCGCACCGTATAGGCGAAGACATATTGCTGCTGACTGGGATCGGACTGCTCCGGCACAAAACGCGGGGTCACGGATACGGTCAGATCGTAAGGTTTCACAGGCCTTTCCCGGAATTGGACAATCAAGATTGGCGGGCACGGCCAGCGGCCGTCACACAGTTCTGCACGCCAAACTACAATAATTGCACATTATGCCCCCGGAAATCCCCAACATCATGTCCTCCCAGGCCCGCTGCCGCATCGCTCCCAGCATTCTATCCGCCGACTTCGCCCGCCTGGGCGAGGAAGTGCGCAACGTCGTCGACGCCGGCGCCGACTGGATCCACTTCGACGTCATGGACAACCATTACGTCCCCAACCTGACCATCGGCCCCATGGTCTGTGCCGCCATCAGGCCCCACGTGACCGTGCCCATCGACGTGCATCTCATGGTCGAACCGGTCGACGAACTGATCCCCATGTTCGCCAAGGCCGGCGCCGACATCATCACGTTCCACCCCGACGCCAGCCGCCACGTGGACCGCACGCTGTCGCTGATCCGCGACCACGGCTGCAAGGCCGGCCTGGTGTTCAACCCGGCCGAATCGCTCAGCCACATGGATTACGTGATGGACAAGCTGGACCTGGTGCTGCTGATGTCGGTCAACCCCGGCTTTGGCGGCCAGTCCTTCCTGCCCGCCACGCTGACCAAGCTGCGTCAGGCGCGTGCGCGCATCGACGCCTGGACGGCCAGCGGCGGCCAGCCCATCCTGCTGGAAGTCGACGGCGGCGTGAAGCCCGACAACATCGCCGAAATCCGCCGCGCCGGCGCCGACACCTTCGTGGCCGGCTCGGCTATCTTCGGCCAGCCCGACTACAAGCAGGTCATCGAAGCCCTGCGCAGCGAAATCGCCAAAGGCGAATCGCTGCAGGCCTGAACGGAGACCGCCCATGACGTCATAC
>JAEWJD010000108.1 GCA_023386765.1 Pseudomonadota bacterium
ACGAGCAAAGCTGATGCCTGCGTTGGCCGCCTGTGCGGACAGCGGGGAACCGTCGGTGGGAATCAGGATCTTCTTGAACATGCTGCCTGCTCCTTTCTAGTCAGAAATATCATGCTACCGGAAAAACACCACTGCGCGCGGCTATACGGTTGATACCGGTCAAGCCAGCTGTTGCGCGGCGGCGAAAAGGTTGGTGCAGCGCGTACCGGTGCGGCAATAGGCCAGCACCGGCGCGGGCAGGGTCTCCAGCAATTCGGCAAAGCGGGCCACGTCGGCCATGGTCATGGCACTGCCCACGACCGGCTGGTAGACCACGGCCAGGCCGGCGGCCTCAGCTGCCGCGGACACATCGGCGGCGGTCGGCTGATCCGCGCCGGCCTCGAAATCGGGGCGGTTGATGATCACGCTTTTATAGCCGGCCTCGGCCACGGCCGCCATATCCTGCGGACCCAATTGCGGGGCGACGGCGAAACTCTCGGTCAGGGGTCGAATCGGCAAGCTCATCCAGGCATCCTTCGGTAATCGCCCACGCGGTCGCGGACGGGATCAAGCCTGAGAGTATAGTGGCCCGGCTTCATTCCTGGCGCTGCCCGGCCCCATCAAATCGCGCAGGATGTCCCAGGCCTGGGGCGCATCGACCATGGCCACCGAAAAACGCAGCATGCGCGAAGGTTGCTGGGAGGGCGAAAACAGGGTTCCCGGCGCCAGCAACATGCCACGATCGGCCGCCTGGCGCGCCAGGGCCTCCGAGTCACGGCCGCAATCGGCCCAGATGAACATCCCTGCTTCGGGTTCGTGCGCCACCGTCAGGCCCAGGGGCTGCAACCGGCGCAGGCATTCACGCCGCGCCTCGTCGACCCGCTGGCGGACCCGCTCGACATGACGCCGGTATTGGCCATCCATGAGCACCCGGTGCACTACCCGCTCTCCCAGTTCGGGCGAGGTCAGACCGGCCAGCATCTTCAGGTCTGCGAGGGACTGCAGGATGTCGCTCCGGGCCGCCACGTAACCGACCCTCAGGCTGGCTGCCAGTATCTTTGAGAACCCTCCCACCAGGATGACGCGGTTCAATCGGTCCAAGGCGGCCAGGCGCATGGCAGCCCCCGGATGCAGCTCACCATAGGTGTCGTCTTCGACCACCATGAAATCGTATTTTTCGGCCAGGCGCAGCACCCCGTAGGCGGCCCCGGCCGACAGGGAGTGTCCGGTCGGGTTGTGTACCGCACTGTTGATGATGAACAAGCGGGGTTTGTGTTCGGCCGCCAGGCGCTCCAGCATGGCCAGATCCGGGCCTTCCGGGCCGCGCGGCACGCCGATGACGCGCGCGCCGAATGTCGCCAGACGCCCGAAGAACACAAACCAGGCCGGATCTTCGACCAGCACGGTGTCCCCAGGCTTGACCAGCAGGCGGGCGATCAGGTCCAGCCCATGCGTTACCCCGTTGGTGGTCAGCAGGTGGTGCTCAGGGTGCGCAGGGATGCCTTCGCCCTGCAACATCGACGCCAACTGCTGACGCAGCGGCAGATACCCTTGCTGGCTGCCATATGACACCAGTTGCTGGCGCACCGAGCGGCCCACGGCACGGATGGCACCCGCCACGAGATCGGGGTCCAGCCAGTCAGCCGGCAACAACCCCGCGCCGCCAGGCGAGCCCGGCACACTATCGCGGAACATGCTGCGCAGCAGCCAGGCCACATCCACCCGGGCCGGCACGGTCAGGCCGCCGGCGCTACGGGTCGCCGGCGCCAGAGGGTTGCTTCGCGCGCGCACGAAAAAGCCGGCGCCGCGGCGTGACTGCACCAGGCCGCGTGCCACCAGGCGATCGTAGGCTTCGACCACCGTGAAACGACTGACGCCCGCCTGCTCGGCCATGCGCCGGATAGAAGGCAGGCGGGTGCCGGGGCGCATTCCCTGCTCGTCGATGCGACGCGCCAGATCATCGGCCAGCTGGGTGACCAGGGTCGCGTCGCTGGCACGGACGGGCTGCCACTCGGCGGGCAGCGCGGTGGTTGCACTAACTGGGGGTTCAGAAAAAACTGTCATGGAGGTTCGACCAGGCCAGTTATCAAACTGACCCGCTAAAGTGTACCGGTACTGTATCGCTATCAATGCGTAGAGTGACAGGGTTCCCGGTGCACGGCAAGGGCGGTGCAATGTCCATGCCCCTGAGCCCCCGTCCGGCCCACCCGGGTCTGGCGAACCACCGGACACCCGCCTTGATCCGTAATCGCCCTGACCCTTCCGGAATTGTCCATGCTGACGGAATACGCCCCCATCCTGTCGTTGTCGCTGCTCGGGCCGCTGGCCCTGTTCGCGCTGGTAGCCTCCATTACCCCCGGCCCGAACAACGTCATGCTGGCCTCATCGGGGCTGACCTTTGGCTTTCGCCGCAGCATCCCCCACATGATGGGCATCACGATCGGCTTTTCGGTCATGATCCTGCTGGTCGGGCTGGGCCTGGGTGCCCTGTTCACCCGTTTCCCCTGGCTCTATACCGCGCTGAAATACGGCGGCGCCGCCTATCTGCTCTACCTGGCCTGGCGTATCGCCCGCTCGGGCCCGCTTGAAGACGGATCGCAGCGTGCCCGCCCCCTGACCTTTCTGCAGGCTGCCCTGTTCCAGTGGGTCAATCCAAAGGCCTGGGTGATGACCGTCGGCGTCGTCGCCACCTATACCCCCCAACAGGGCTTTGTAAACAACCTCTGGATTGCGGCATTGGTGTGCGGCCTGGTCAATCTGCCCAGTATTTCGGTGTGGGTGTCCTTTGGCATGGCGCTGCGCCGCGTGCTGCACCGCCCCGGCGCCATCCGTGCCTTCAACGTCAGCATGGCCGTCCTGCTGGTGCTTTCGCTCTACCCCATCGCCCTGGAGTTGCTGCAGGCCTGAGGCGGGCAGCGGGAACTCGCCTGCCAGGAGGCAGTCAGAGTCTGATCCTATGCTGACCCTCCTGTTCCGCTTCCGCTTCTGGTTCCTTTCCGCCCTCCTGCTGGCCGCCGGCGCGGGGGGCTGCTCTGCCATCGACAGCTGGCAGCGTCAGACCATTTTTTCACCACAAACCGCCCCTCAGCGCTGGTGGCGTGACGCCCCGGCCGACACCGAAGTCTTCGATCTTGCGGTGGCAGGCGACGAAACCGTGCGGGCCTGGTACTGGAAGAGTCCCTTGCCCGATGCCCCCACCGTGCTGTATCTGCATGGTGCGCGCTGGAATCTCAATGGCAGCGTATTCCGCCTGGAGGCCTGGACCCGGCTGGGGTACTCGGTGCTGGCCATCGACTACCGGGGATTTGGCGACTCATCACCGCGCCTGCCCTCGGAACGGAGCGCCCTGCAGGATGCCGGCGTGGCCCTGCAGGAGTTGGCTCGCCGCCAGCCCGATCCGGCACGCCGCTTCGTGTATGGACACAGCCTGGGAGGCGCGATTGCCATCGGCCTGCTTTCCGAGCCGGCTCAGCCGCCGGTGGCCGGCCTGATCGTGGAGTCGAGTTTCAGCAGCATCGCCGACATGATGACGCTATACCGCTGGGGCCGCCTGCCGGGCGCTTCCTGGCTGGTGACCCAGCCCTTTGATTCCGCCGGCAAGCTGGCGCGCCTGTCGACGCCGTTGCTGCTGTTGCATGGCACATCCGACCAGGTGGTGCCCCATGCCATGAGCGACGTGCTCTACGCCGCAGCCGTCGCCGTGCCGGCCGAACTCAAGCGGCTGGTCAAGCTGGACGGCGTGTCGCACTCGGGTGCGGTGCGGGCGGGCGACCGCTATTCGGAAGCCGTGACGCGCTTCGTGCGGGATGCGGGCCGGTCCTATCCGCCGGCCAGAATGGCAGGCCGCTGAAGCAAGCTCAGCGGCCTGCCGCCGGCCGCCAGCGAGCGCCGACGGCACCCGGCTCCGTCCAGGCAGCCGAGGCGAGGATGACGCTCATGCGCTGCACCGACAGGCCATGGGCAGCCAGCCAGCCGCCCAGCTCCGGGTCGGCCAGCACTTCATATTCCGCCTGACGCTGCACGGCATGCTCGACCCCACCGGAGAGCGCCGGGTGGCACATCAGCAGATCGCCGTCACGGGCATGCATGAGCCAATGATGCAGCAGGCGCGCATAGCCGCGCCGCCCGCCCTCAAACCCGTAAACACCGAGAAAGCCCCGGTTGGAGGGCCAGCCCAGGGCGCGGGCGCGCGCGGCCAACGCGTGGCCGCCCAGGCTGGCAATGGCATGGGCCTTGAAATGCGCGGCCCAGGGCAGGCCATCCAGTGCCGCCACGGAGGTCAGGCGCAGCCAGGGCCGGCGGCCGGCATAGCGCCGCTGCAGTTCGGCCAACAGCAACTGACGCACGCCCGGGAGCTGGTGCACATGCTGATGGCCGTCGATGTAGTCCGGCGCCTGGCCCAGCACGTCTTCGAACCGGTCCAGTTGGCGGCAGATCTCCTGGTTGACCCATTGCAGATCGAGCTGGCGGCTGTAAGCCCGCCATAGCAACTGGCGCAGCGCCGGCCTGGGAGTATCGGCCAGCCCCAGGCGCTCGGTGAGGTTCAGGTGCAAACCGATATCCGCGCCGCTGTTCAGCAGCTCGGCGCCCCGGGCGGAAAAGCCCGCCGCACTGGTCATGCAGCTTGCCGCGCTCAGGCGACGCGCCTGGACCAGGCGGAGAATCGCGTGATCAATGCCGGCATCCATGCCAAAATCATCGCCGCAGATCGCGACACGACGAGCCTGCCTTAACGTATCCATCGCTACATCCTTTCCTGACTGCCCTGCCTGCCCATCGTGCTGCGCCAAATTGCCTGTTTCGTCTTCGTCGGTACCGCCGCAGCCGCCACCCACTGGCTGGTGGTCGTGCTCTGCGTGCAGCTCGCCGGCCTGCCTGCCGCATGGGCCAATGTGATCGGCTGGCTGGTCGCCTTCGGGGTGTCTTTCAGCGGACACTATCTGCTGACATTCCGGCATCTTGCAATTTCCTGGACCATAGCAGCGCGGCGTTTCTTTCTTGTGTCAGCCGCCGGATTCGCCCTCAATGAGGCTGCCTACATCTGGCTGCTGCACACCACCCGCCTGCCCTACGAACTCTTGCTTGCACTCATTCTGCTTGCTCAGGCGGCGCTGACTTTCGTGGCGAGCCGCCTGTGGGCATTTGCTCACAAACCCGTTGACGCACGGCCTCGTTGACCTCGATCCGCCAGACCCTGCGGCGGCTGTCACCCACCAGGGCAGACTCGCCACGCAACGCGGGATACGCGTCCTGGTCGGAGGGCTGCCCCCAGACCCAGAACCTTGCCCCCGAATCGGCCCGGCACAGACGGGCATTGAAGTCCTCGTTGGAGACCAGCACGTCCTGCCCAACCTCGGGCTCGAACTGGGCTGCGTCATAAAGCTCCTTGCGCCAATTGTCGCGCGTCGGGATCTCGGGATTGCGCCAATCGTCAACCACCCAGACCGGTTCACGCAGATTGCCGTAAAGGCCTAGGTCGAACGGAAACTGGTGCAGGGCCACCGTGGTATCGCCCGGCTGCATCATCGTGATCACCTGGCGCGCCATCGGGCCGTTACCGCCACGCGGTTTGAGCGTGGCGACCGTGATGCCCGTGACGCACAACACCCCGGCCACGCCCGCCGAAAACCACACCCGCGCACGCCGCCCCTGCTCCCAGGCAGGCAGCACGAGCTCCGCAACCAGAAAGGCCAACGGCGGGAGGGCGGGCAACACATAGCCGATGAGCTTGGAGCTGGGGATAGAGAAAAAACCCACGATCACGGCCAGCCACAGCAACATCAGGGTGCGCAATCCGCCGTCATCGTCGTGACGCCAGAACGAACGCCGCAGCGCGCCGCCCAGCCACAGGCTCCAGGGCAGGGCCAGACCCACCAGCACCGGCGGATAGAACCAGAACGGCTGCACATTGTTGAAACCGGTGAGCGTGAAACGCTGGAACTGCTGATAGATGAAGAAATAGTGGAAGAAGCCCGGATAGCGCCATTGCAGATAGGCAAACCAGGGAACGGCAACGAGCAGAAACACGCCGATGGCCGGCGGCCAGAGCAGCACCTTGATGCCGCGCCAATCACGCCGCAGCAACAACCAACCCAACACGACAGCCCCCGGCAGCACCAGCCCGATCAACCCCTTGGCGAGCACCGCCAGGCCGGCAGCAGCGGCCGTGGCGAGCGCCCAGCGCCGCCAGGGCTGCCCGGCCGCCGCGCACAGCGACGTGTGCGCGCCCGCCAGCACGCACAAGGCAATCAGGCCGGCGACCGACATGTCGGTGTTGGCAAACTGCGCCCCGCCGTAGAAGAACGGCATGGTCGACAGCACCACTGCCACCGTCAGGGCGAAGCGCTCGCCACGGTAGCGGCGCGCGAAGGCATAGAGCGCAGCCACGCTGGCCCAGGCAATCAGCAGCGAAGGCAGCCGCGCGGCCCATTCATTCAGGCCGAAGGCGGCAAACGACATCTGTGCCAGCCAGTAATAGAGCGGCGGCTTGTGGAAATAAGGCATGCCGTTCATGAGCGGCACCATGGGCGAGTTGCTGCGCAGCATTTCCCACGCCACGCCGGCATAGCGCCCTTCGTCGGGCAGCGTCAGCGGCCGCGCCCAGGCCAGGCAGGCCAGCCACACGGCAATGCCTGCGAGCACCAGCCAGGCGGGCAGGCGACGCGTATCGGACGACACGCTGGACAACACAGCCGCCTTCATTGGGCCTCTCCCTGGCGCGCGCCGCGCGCCCGGCCACGCCGTTGGCGCGCCACATAGAGCGGACGCCCTTTGACCTCATCGAAGACCCGTGCCACATACTCGCCCACCACCCCCAGCGAAATCAGGTTGATGCCGGCGAAGAACAGCAAGGCGGTGACGATGGTGGTCCAACCGGACACGGCGTTGCCCTGCGTGAAATAGGCGGCCACCAGATAGCCGCCGTAGATCATGGCCAGCACGGCCAGCGCCAGGCCCAGCAGGCTCACCATGCGCAACGGCCAGGTCGTGAAGGCGGTCAGCCCGTCCAGGCCCAGACGGATCAGACGCCAGGGGCGGAAATGGCTTTCCCCATGCACGCGAGCCTGCGGCACATAGGCCAGGGCTTCACTTTTGAAGCCCACCCAGGCATACAGCCCTTTCATGAAACGCGTGCGCTCGGGCAAGGACACCAGGGCCTGCACCACGCGGCGATCGAGCAGGCGGAAATCGCCGGCCCCGGGCGGCACCTGAACACGGGCCCCGGACATCAGGCGGTAGAAGCAGGCCGTTCCAAAACGCTTGAAACGCCCTTCGTCCTGGCGATCGCGCCGCACGGCGTAGACCATCTCGGCGCCGGCGCGCCAGCGGCGCAGCATCTCCTCGATCAGGGCAGGCGGATGCTGCAGGTCGGCATCCAGGCAGATGACGGCTTCGCCATCGGCGGCCTCCAGGCCGGCGCTAAGCGCCGCCTCCTTGCCGAAGTTGCGTGCCAGTTGCACGTAGCGAAAGCCATCGACCAGCGTCCATTGCGCCATCAGCTCGGCGGTGTCGTCCGTACTGCCGTCGTCGACGACGATGATTTCCCAGCGCTCGCACATCGCCTCCAGGCGGTTGCGCAGGGCCGGCAACAACAACCTGAGGTTGTCGGCCTCGTTGAGGCAGGGCACGACACAACTGACCAGCGCCGGGACGAAGAACGCCTGGCGGGTTTCAGCCTCGATGTCGGCACTGGCCGGTGTGCCGGCCAGAGCGGCGGGCAGGGAAGAAGAGCGGAATTCGTATCGCATGCTGCAGACCCACTGGGTGGAATGTGCTGCGAGTATGCAAACCCGAATGTCAAATTTTTATCAAATCCGCCACCACCACTGCCCGAATCCGCCAAAAGCAGCGCTGCACCCGGCGATTACAATGGCTATCAGTACCCCAGATTCTTGATCCGACCATGCTGCAAACCCTCTGCCGCCCCATGACAGTCAGTGATCTGACTGCCGTGCTGGCGCTTCAGGCCCAGGTCTACCCGGCCGACATCCTCGAAGAAGAAGCCTTCTTTCTGAACCGGCTGGCGCTCGCCGCCTCGACTTGCCGGGTCACGATCCGGCAAGAACGTCTGCTCGGTTACCTGATCGCCTACCCGTGGAGCGCCGATCTGCCCCCTGCCCTCAACCAGCCCCTCGATCGCCTGCCGCAGGGGGCCAGCAGCTGGTTCGTCCACGATTGTGCGGTCTCGCCCCAGGCCCAGGGCCTGGGCCTGGCCGGCCTGATGCTGCGCGACAGCGCCCTGAGCGCGGGCCAGGCAGGCCTGACACGCGCCAGCCTGGTGTCGCTGGCGCCCGCAGTGGGTTACTGGGAAAAACAAGGCTACCAGCCCATGCCACATACTCCGGCACTGGCGGCCAAGCTGGCCGGGTACGGCCCCGGCGCAAGCTATATGAGCCGAACGCTAGGTGGCGCGGCTCAATAGAACGAGTTGAAGGTGATGTAGGCCTTGTAGACGATCGTCAGCACCGCCACGATCAGCCCCAGGCCCATCAATCCGAGGCCCAGATTGCGGTCACGCAATCCAAAACCGACCAGCATCAGCGCAACCGCGATGCAGATAATCACGATCATGGTGTTGGTGCTAGGGTGCATCTTATCGTCCTCCAGACGGAAGGCGGCCGCTTCCGGCCGCCACCTTGCCCCGGATTCCGCCCGCATAACTTCAACTACGCAACGCGCCCAGCGCCGTGGGTTGCCACCCCGGCGCCATCAGGCCGAACGCTGTCGCAGGCACTCCCCGTGCCTGCTCAGCAAGATGATGCCATGGTAACCAGATAGGCGGGGACGCAACAGAGGCCCCCAAGCAACACTGCGTTGCGCCAAGTCAAGCGACCATCTTGAAAATAGGACTTGGCTTGAGCTTTACCAGCAGGCAGATCCGCTCCCGGGCGCTCAGGGCCGCAAGCGCGCGGCATCCAGCATCAGCCGGTCCAGGGCGCTGCCGAACGCACGCCGGTCGGCCTGGCTCAGGGCTGACGGGCCGCCCGTATCCACACCCGTGGCACGCAGTTCTTCCATCATGTCTCGCATGGCCAGACGCTCACGGATGGTGCCAGCCAGATAACGCTCGCCACGCGGGCTGAGTACCTGCGCCGATTTTTCCAGGGCCTCGGCAGCCAGCGGAATATCCCCGGTGATCACCAGATCGCCCGCCGCCAGATGACGGACGATGTAATCATCGGCCACATCGAATCCCCTTGGCACCTGCACCGCCCGCAGCAGGGGCGACGGCGGGGTGCGCAGCATCTGATTCGCCACCAGCGTCAGGGGATGCTGCCAGCGCAGCGCCGCCCGAAACAGAATCTCTTTGATGACAGCCGGACAGGCGTCGGCATCAACCCAGATGTGCATGGCGGCCACCGGCAGTCAGGACGTATCGGAACAGGGACAAGCGGCAAGCCTCCCGCAGCGCCGCAGCGCGCAAAAACAAAAACCCGCGGCACGGAATGCGGCGGGTTTTCTCTTTGGGGTTCTTGGTGGGCGGTACTGGGTTCGAACCAGTGACCCCTGCCGTGTGAAGGCAGTGCTCTACCACTGAGCTAACCGCCCCAAGAGAAGAAAGATTCTAGCACGTATTTTTCAAACTATGCAAGCGCCCCAACAAAAATCCGAAGTTTGTGATTCAAGATGCCGTCTGGGCAGCGGGTTCGAGGGTACGCCAGAGGCAGGCACCGTCAGCGGCCTTGTCGAGCACTTCCAGGTAGGCGAGGTGCTCGGCCAGGTCTTCGCCCTCGGCGGCAAGCACCTGCAGCACGGAGGCATCGAACTGCCCCAGCTCAACCTGCGCACCGCCACTGCCTGCGCCGTCATCGACATCGATCAACAGGGCATCCTGGCCACGCGTCATGGCCAGCCAGACCTCGGCCAACAACTGCGAGTCAAGTAAGGCGCCGTGCAGGGTACGGTGGGCGTTGGAAATGCCAAAGCGGTCGCACAGGGCATCAAGCGAATTGCGCTTGCCCGGGAACATCGTGCGCGCGTGTGCCAGCGAGTCCGTGACGCTGTCGCAGTAATGGTCCAGGGTCTTGTGCCCGGTGTTCTGCAGTTCGGCGTTGAAGAACTTGACGTCGAAGTTGGCGTTGTGGGCGATCAGTTCGGCGCCTTCGATAAAGCGCAGGAATTCCGCAGCCACCTCCCCGAAGCGGGGCTTGTCCGACAGAAAATCGGTGGTCAAGCCGTGCACGGCGAGCGCTTCGGGATCGCTGTCGCGATCCGGATTGAGATAAATATGCAGGTTACGGCCGGTGACGGTCCGGTTGACGACTTCGACACAGCCGATTTCGACGATGCGGTGCCCCTGGGCAGGGTCCAGTCCGGTGGTTTCGGTATCGAAGATGATCTGACGCATGGCAGGCAGGAATAACAGAGGCTACTTGGAGGCGGAGGCCGGTTCGGCGGCGGCCCCGGCGGCATGCCGGATGGCCGGCGCAATCAGGGTATAGGCCACCGGCACCACGAACAAGGTCAATAGTGTACCGAGGCTCAGCCCACCCACCAGCACCCAGCCGATCTGCTGGCGCGATTCGGCGCCGGCACCGCCGGCCAGCGCCAGCGGCACTGTGCCCAGCACCATCGCGCCGGTGGTCATGAGGATCGGGCGCAGACGCAGCACGCTGGCCTCGATGACCGCCTCGACCATGGACTGGCCTTGCTCGCGCAGCTGGTTGGAGAACTCGACGATCAGGATGCCGTGCTTGGTGATCAGCCCCACCAGGGTAATCAGGCCAATCTGGCTGTAGATGGACAACGTCCCCCCGCTCAGCCACAACGCCAGCAACGCCCCGGTCATGGACAACGGCACCGACAGCATGATGATGAAGGGGCTGCGCCAGCTCTCGAATTGCGCCGCCAGCACCAGGTAGATGAAGGCCAGCGCCATGGCGAACACCAGGTAGATGCTGCCGGAGGAGTCACGGAACTCGCGCGACTGGCCGTCCAGATCGATCACCACGGTCTGGGGCAGCACTTCACGCGCCACCTTGTGCATGTGATCAAGGACTTCGCCCAGGGCATAACCCGGCGCCACCGAGGCGTCCACCTTGACGGCCCGCAGGCGGTTGAAGTGGTTCAGCGATTGCGGCGATACGCTTTCATGGACGGACAGCAGGTTGTCCAACTGCACCATGCTGCCGTCACGCGCCCGGACGTAGATATCCGAAATATCGGTCGGCGTGGCCCGATCACGCGGAGTGACCTGCACGATCACGTCGTACTGCTCGCCCTCGTCCTTGTAGCGCGTGACCTGGCGGCCGCCCAACATCGATTCCAGCGTGCGCCCCACCACGTCCACGTTGGCCCCCACGTCGGCCATCTTGTCGCGATCGACCTGCACGCGCAGCTCGGGCGTGTTGAGCCGCAGGTCGGTGTCCAGATTCTGCAGGCCGGGATAATCACGCAAAGCGTCCAGGAACACCGTCACCAACTTGGAGAGCTCGGGATAGGAAGCCTGGCTCATGATGACGAACTCGATCGGCTTGGAGCGCGCCGACTGCCCCAGCGAGGGCGGGTTGGTCGGGAAAGCCTTCACGCCCGGCAGGGCCGCAAACTTCGGCTGCAACTCGCGGGCAATCTCCTGCTGGCGGCGGCTACGCTCTTCCCAAGGCTGCAGGCGCAGGATAGCCGTGCCGTCCGTGACCGTGGGAAAACCCACGGTGCTTTGCGCCACGCTGGCCTCGCCGACCCCTGCGTACAACGCTTCGATGGCCAGCATGCTGTCCAGGGTGTAGTTCAGGGTGGCGCCTTCGGGCGCGCTGACGATGCCGAAGATCACGCCCCGGTCTTCGATCGGGGCCAGCTCGCTCTTGACCACGCTGAACAGCCCCACGCTGCCTGCCGCCACGACCAGCCCCAGACCCACCACCGTCGCACGGTGCGACAGCGACCAGCCCAACGCCGCGCGATAGCCACGCCCCAGGCGCTCCAGCCCGCGTTCGATGAAGTTGTAGTAACGATTGTGACTGGTTTGATGGCGCAGCAGCAGGGCGCACATCATGGGCGTGAGCGTCAGCGCCACGAAACCCGACACCAGCACGGCAGCGGCCAGGGTGAGGGCGAACTCGATGAACAGCCGCCCGGTACGGCCCGTGGCGAACACCAGCGGCGCGTAGACGGTCACCAGCGTGAGCGTCATGGCGACCACGGCGAAGCCGATCTCGCGCGAGCCCTGGATGGCGGCCTGCAGGCGTGGCATGCCGTCTTCGATGTGACGGAAAATGTTCTCCAGCACCACGATGGCATCGTCGACCACCAGGCCGATGGCCAGCACCATCGCCAGCAGGGTGAGGGTGTTGATGGAAAACCCGAACATGTACATGATGGCGCAGGCGCCGATCAGGGACACGGGGATGGTGACGATGGGTACCAGGCTGGCGCGCAGATTGCGCAGGAAAAAGAAGATCACCAGCACCACCAGCAGGATGGCTTCGGCGATCGTCTTGTAGACCGAGTCGATCGAACGCTCAATGAACACCGAAGTGTCATACGAGATGTTGAGCTTCATGCCCTCGGGCAGGCTGAGATTCAGGCGCTCGACCTCCGTGCGCGCGGCCGCCGAAAGCTCCAGCGGGTTGGCGGTGGACTGGCGCGTGACCCCGATGTTGATGGCCTGCTTGCCGTTGAAGCGCGACAGGATGCGGTCATTGGCAGCATCGATGCGAACATCGGCCACATCGCGCAACCGCAAAGGATAGCCCTTGACGTTGGCAATGATGATGTTCTCGAACTGCCGGGGAGTCTGCAGATCGGTCGAAGACACGACCGAGAACTCCCGCGCGCGGGACTCGATCCGCCCCGCCGGAATCTCGACGTTCTGGCTGCGCAGCGCCGCTTCCACGTCCTGCACGGTCAGGTTGTAGCCCGCCAGTTTGTCACGATCGACATAGATGCGCATGGAAGGCTGGCGATCGCCGAAGACGCGCACCTCTGCCGCCCCCGGCAGCACCGACAGCCGCGTCTTGACGTAGCGGTTGATGATGTCGGAGGTCTGGATGGCTGAATATGGCCCGGATTCCACCGCAATATAGATGATGGGCTGGGAGTCGGCCTCGACCTTGCCGATGATGGGCTCGTCGATCTCGTCGGGCAGGAAGCGCCGCGCACGCGAAACCTTGTCGCGCACCTCGGCAGCCGCTGCATCCGGATCACGCGTGAGGTTGAAGCGGATATTGATGAGACTGCGTTCGGAGCGGCTGCGCGAGGTCATCACGTCCACCCCTTCGATACCGGCCAGCTGATCTTCCAGCGGCTTGGTCACCTGGGACTCGACCACCTCGGGCGACGCCCCCTTGTAGGTGGTATCCACCGAGACGATGGGCTCGTCGATCTTGGGGTACTCGCGCACGGTCAGGCGCGAATAGGAAATGATGCCGATCAGTAGAATGACCAGCGACAGCACCGTGGCGAACACGGGGCGGCGGATGCAGATTTCCGAGATGACCATGGCCGGCTCCGGGTCAGCGCACGGCGTCCGGATTGAGCACACTCACCGGTGCGCCATCGGTCAGGCGCTGCAGGCCGGCAATGACGACCACATCGCCCTCGCCCAGGCCGCTGAGCACTTCGGCACGGCCCTCGCGCCGCTCTCCCAGTACCACCTCCACCCGCTCGGCCCGGCCATCGACAATGCGAAAGACATACTGTTTCTGGCCTGACGGAGCGAGCGCGGCCTCAGGCACTGCCAGCGCCGGCTCGGCGCCGAATTGCAGTTGCACGCGTGCAAACATCCCGGGACGCAATACATCATCGTCATTGGGCACGGTGGCGCGCAGCAGGATGGAGCGTCCGCCTGCATCGACCAGCGGACTGACCGCATACACGGTGCCAACGCGTTCCTTGCCCGGCAGCGCATCCATGCGCACGGCCAGCGCCTGCCCCACGCGCAACTTGCCCAGGTACATCTCGGGCACGCGGAAATCCACTTTCAACGGGTTGACCGCCTCCAGGGGCGCCAGATCCTGCCCCTGGTTGACGTAGTCCCCCACCGACACGTTGCGCAAGCCCACGATCCCGGCAAACGGCGCCCGGATGGTCATTTTCTCGAGCTTGGCCTGAGCCAGCGCGGCCGCGGCCTGCTGCACCTTCAGGCTGCTGACGGCCTCGTCTCGCGCCTGCTGGCTGACGAACCCGCGCCCATGCAGATCCACTGCGCGGCGGTGCTGGGTCTCGGCCAGCGCCAGATTGGCGCGTGCCTGCTGCCACTCGGCCTTCGGAATCGAAGCATCCAGCTGGACCAGCACCTGGCCCTGCTCGACCGCCTGGCCTTCCTTGAAATCGATCTGCTGAATACGACCGGCCACCTCCGGGCGCAACATCACCGCCTCGTCAGAGCGCAGGCTGCCGACCGCAGAGATGCCTCGCGGCCAGGGCAATTGCACCACCGGGGCCACCTCCACCCGAACCGGTGCGGCCACCGGGGCAGCGCCGGCCTTTGGCGCCGCTTCAGGCGTTGCGGCCATCCAGCGAGGCAGGAACCAGGCACCAGCGGCCCCGACGGCCAGGCCGGCGACAAGCACGGCGAGCAATGCGGCTTTTTTCATGCGGAAACAGGATGGCGCCGCCTGGCGCGCACAAAGGAACGGAAGCTAGCGACTGTAGCATCAGGTCTTACATCCCGGCACAAACTCCGGTGACGACCTAGGGCTTTCCCGCCTGCCCTCAACGCCGCATCACGCTGGCCACGCCCTCATTGGCGAGCTGGTCAGCCATTTCATTGCCCGGGTCGCCGGTATGGCCACGCACCCAGCGCCAGCTGACCTGGTGCCGCGCCACCTGGGCATCCAGCTCCTGCCAGAGTTCGGCATTCTTGACCGGTTTCTTGTCGGCGGTGAGCCATCCCCGCCGTTTCCAGTTGGGCAGCCATTCGGTCATGCCCTTCATGACGTACTGGGAATCGGTATGGATGATGACCGTACAGCGCCGCTTGAGCGCCCGCAGGCCCTCGATGACGGCGAGGATTTCCATGCGGTTGTTGGTGGTTTGCGGCTCTCCGCCGCAGAACGTCTTGCGATGCTCGCCGAAGGTCATGAGCACCCCCCAGCCACCCGGGCCCGGGTTGCCCTTGCACGCCCCATCTGTCCACATTTCAACTAGATCGGCAGGGGCGGCAGCAGTAGGCATGGGAATATCCGGTAATTCTGGGAAAGCCGCCCAAGATACTGGAAAAACTCCCGGACTGCATGACCGCGCCGCCGCTGGCGCCCGGATCGGTGTCAGTCCACCTGGCGGTTGACGACCACGGCCGCCCGCTTGGGCGCCTTGCGCTTTTTCTTCCAGGACGGCCCAATGATGCGCATGCGGGTCACCCGCTTGACGGCCGAAACCACATAGACCGCCCCGCCCATGCGCCACCAGCGCTGGCCCATCCCTTCCATGAAGCGCCAGCGTCGCAGCCATTGTTCGCTGCGGCAGGCTGGCACGAAGCAACCATAGCGGCCCCGGTCGACATCAAAGGACAGCAGCTGCAACCAGTCCCGCAACCGGTGCAGCGACACCTGCGACTTCACGGATACTGGCAGCCAGGCCTCCATGCCTGGCAAGGCATTGCGCGCGCCCCACAGGCTCCAGGGGTTAAACCCCGAGATCACCAAGCGCCCTTCGGGCATCAGCACCCGCTCGGCCTCGCGCAACACCCGGTGCGGCGCCTGGGCGCACTCCAGCAAATGCGGCAACACCAGCAGGTCCACGCTGCCGGACTCGAACGGCAGGGACTCCGGCAGGGCCAGCACCCGGGCCGGCCACGAGGCCTCGGCATTCAGGATCTCGCCCCCCGCCCATGCCTTGAAGGGCATGCGGTTGCTGTCGAGGAAGTTCGGCTCGTCCAGCCCCAGTTGCCAGGCGTAGTAGCCGAATACGTCGGCCACCTCTTCGGCGAAGCGGGCACGCTCCCAGTCCAGGACGTATTTCCCCGGGGGAGTCTCGAACCAGTCGGCCAGCTCTACAATCGGCGATGTCATTTCCGCCACTTCGCCTTCCTCTCATGATGCCAGCTCATCCCGAACTCCAGGACAAGGCCAGCCAGGTCATTCCCATTGCGGCCTTCAGCGACAACTATATTTGGGCCATCGTGCGCGACGGACAAGCCGTCGTGGTCGACCCCGGACAGGCTCAGCCCGTGCTCGCATTCCTGGCCGCGCAGCGACTCGGGCTGCGCGCCATTCTACTCACCCACCACCACGGCGACCATGTCGGCGGCGTGCTCGAACTGCTCGCCCACGCGAGCGTGCCGGTCTATGGCCCGGCCCACGAGCGTCTGCCGCACTGCGATGTCCCGCTGGTCGAGGGAGACCGGGTCGAGATCCCCGAAGTGGATCTGTCCCTGACCACGCTGGATGTCCCCGGCCATACTGCCGGCCACATCGCCTATGCCGGACACGCCGGCGGCCGACCGCTGCTGTTCTGCGGCGATACCTTGTTTGCCGGCGGCTGTGGCCGCCTGTTCGAGGGTACACCCGAACAAATGACGGCCTCGCTGGCCAAACTGGCGGCTTTACCGGAAGATACAGAGGTTTTTTGCGCCCACGAGTACACTCTTGCGAACCTGCGCTGGGCGATGGCGGTAGAATCGGCCAATTCCGCCCTGCGTCAATGGCAGGAGCAGGCGTCCCAGCTTCGCGCCTGTAACCGTCCCACCCTGCCGTCCACAATCGGCAAGGAGCGGCAGACCAATCCGTTTCTACGGACGTCGCAGCCCGCCGTGATCCAGGCAGCCGAGGCATGGGCCGGCCACAGCCTGTCCGGTCCGGTCGCGGTATTCGCAGCCCTGCGCGATTGGAAAAACAATTTCAAGTGACACGCCCATGAGCTTTCTACGACTCCTGCTACCCGTTTTTCTTGTCGTTCTGGCCGGTTGCTCCGGCAGCGGACTCAAGCAGGGGGCCGAAGGCTCATCCAGCCGCTACGTGGCCAAGGACACCTCCCGCACGGTAGACCTGACCAGTCCGCCGCGCGATGCCTGGGACCGCATCCGCCGCGGCTTTGCGATCCCCAACCTGAACACCGACCTGTCGCAACAGTGGACTGACTATTACTCGGCCCACCCGGAGTCGGTGCAGCGCATGGCCGAGCGCGCAGGCAAATATCTGTATTTCATCGTCGACGAAGTCAACCGCCGCGGCCTGCCCACCGAACTGGCACTGTTGCCGTTTGTCGAAAGCGCCTACAACCCGACCGCACTGTCACGCTCGCAGGCCTCGGGCCTGTGGCAGTTCATCCCGTCCACCGGGACCTATTTCAAGCTCAAGCAGGATTGGTGGCGAGACGAGCGGCGCGACCCCATCGCCTCCACCTACGCCGCCCTGGATTACCTCGAAAAACTGTTCGAGATGCAGGGCGACTGGTATCTGGCCCTGGCTTCCTACAACTGGGGCGAAGGGTCGGTCCAACGGGCCATGGCCAAGAACGACGCCGCGGGCCTGGCGACCGACTACCTGTCGCTGAACATGCCCGACGAGACCCGCAACTACGTTCCCAAGCTGCAGGCCATCAAGAACATCATCGCCGATCCGGGCAAGTATGCCGTGGCCCTGCCCAAAGTGGAGAACACCCCCTACTTCGTGGCCGTGCAGAAGAACGCCGACATCGACGTCGAACTGGCAGCCCGCTTCGCCGATATGTCGGTCGAGGAGTTCAAGGCATTGAACCCCTCGTTCAATCGTCCCCTGATCCGCGGCGAGCATGCTCCCACACTGCTGCTGCCGGCCGACCGCGCCGCCTCCTTCCAGACCAATCTGCAGAACCACAAGGGCGACCTGAGCTCCTGGGGCACCTACGCTTCGCGCCGGGGCGAAAGCTATGCCGCCATTGCCCAGCGCTTTGGCGTCACCGAGGCCCGCCTGCGCGAAATCAACGATGTGCCCTCGCGCCAGAAAAGCGCCCTCGGGCAGACGTTGCTCGTGCCGGCCAAGCCCGACGCTGGCAGCGCGGTGCAATTGGCGTCGCTGAGCACGCCGATCGGCGCGCTGGACAGCCCGGCCCTGGCGCCGGCCAAGCCGGCCGCGCGCAATCCGACCCGTGCCCACGTGCGTACGCACAAGGTGGGCTCCGGGGATACGCTGTTCAGCCTGGCCAAGCGCTACGGCACCACCGTGGATGCGCTGCGCGCCCTGAACAACCTCAAAGGCAACAACCTGAAGATCGGCACGCAGTTGCGCGTGCCCGGCACCGGCTCGCGCGGCTGAACGTCGCGCTGGCCGTAAAATAGCTGTCTTCAAGCAAGGCAACCAAAGGAAAACACAATGGGCTTTCTCGCTGGCAAGCGCATCCTCGTGACCGGGGTGCTCTCGAACCGTTCCATCGCCTACGGCATCGCGCGCGCCTGCCACCAGCAAGGCGCTGAACTGGCCTTCACTTACGTGGGCGACCGCTTCAAGGAGCGGGTGGCCGAATACGCCGCCGAATTCGGCAGCGACATCGTGCTGCCTTGCGACGTCGCCGAAGACAGCCAGATCGAAGCCACCTTCGCCGAACTCAAGACCCGCTGGGACGGCCTGGACGGCCTGGTGCACTCGATCGGTTTCGCACCGCGCGAAGCCATCGCCGGCGATTTCCTGGACGGCCTGTCGCGCGAAGCCTTCCGCATCGCGCATGACATCTCCGCCTACAGCTTCCCGGCCATGGCCAAGGCCGCCTTGCCCCTGATGGAAGGCCGCCAGTCCAGCCTGCTGACGCTGACCTACCTCGGCGCCGAGCGCGTGGTCCCGAACTACAACACCATGGGCGTGGCCAAGGCCGCCCTGGAAGCCAGCGTGCGCTACCTGGCCTCCTCGCTGGGCCCGCGCGGCATCCGCGCCAACGGCATCTCGGCCGGCCCGATCAAGACCCTCGCCGCCAGCGGCATCAAGGACTTCTCCAGCATTCTGAAGTTCGTCGAAGCCACCGCCCCGCTGCGCCGCAACGTCACCATCGACGACGTCGGCAACGTGGCCGCCTTCCTGCTGTCGGATCTGGCCGCCGGCGTCACCGGTGAAATCACGCACGTGGACGCGGGCTTCTCGACCGTGGTCCCCGGCATGCAGGAATAAGACCGGCGCCACGCCCGTCCCTGCCGCCCCTGGCTTGCCAGGGGCTTTTTTTCGTCTGCACGCCGCCCAGACACGACAGGAGATTGAAACTTTCGCGCGCCGGGGCAGTCGTACCTTACCCAAAAATTCAGGAGGTTCTCCATGAGCGCACGGCAACTGCTCGACCAATTGCTGCAATCCGGCCGCGGCCTGATGCAGCAGACCACCGAACAGGTCCAGAACACCGCCAAGAGCGGCAACGGCGGCTCCTTTCTCGCCGGGCTGGGTGGCGGGGCCCTGGGTGCGGGCGCGCTGAGCCTGCTGCTGGGCAGCAAGAAAGCCCGCAAGATGGGCGGCAAGGTGGCGATGTACGGCGGCATGGCCGCCCTGGGCGCGCTCGCCTACCGCGCCTATGGCCAATGGCAGGAGAACCAGGCCCGCCAGCAGAACGCGCCGGCGCCGGCCGCGCCCCGCACACTGGACCGCCTGCCCGCCCCCGAAGCCGAGAAACACTGCAATGCGGTCCTGGTGGCCATGATTGGCGCCGCCAAGGCCGACGGCCACATCGGCGCCGAGGAGCGCGCCCTGCTCGAACAGGAACTCTCCCGCCTGTCGGGCGACGCCGCCGACCGCCGCTGGCTGGAGGCCGAACTGAGCCAGCCGCTCGATCCGGCCGCTGTGGCGCGGGCCGCGTGCACGCCGGAGATGGCCGCCGAGATGTACCTGGCCAGCGTGCTGGTGGTCGACGAAGAAAGCTACATGGAGCGCGCCTACCTGGACGAGCTGGCACGCCAGCTCAAGCTTGAGCCCTCGCTGCAACGCGAACTGGAACAGCAGGTGAACCAGGCGATGCGCGCCGCCTGATCTGCGTGCCGCTCAATCGGCGCGCAGACCGATGCTGGCCGTCAGGGCGCGAAACCGCTCGATGTCGTCCAGCACCAGTTGCTGGAACGCCTGCGGGCTGCTGCTCACCGGGTTGAACCCCAGGGCCTGCAATTCGGCGCGCATGCCCGGGTCCGCCATGATGGCCACCAGGGTGCG
>JAEWJD010000352.1 GCA_023386765.1 Pseudomonadota bacterium
CCGGTCATGGGCAGTTGCAGCACCTATGTCCGCAGCGCCCTGGGCGGCTGGCACGGGCGCGCCCTGCGCGCCGGCGACCGCATCGGCCTGGCCTGCGCCCTGCCCTCGCATGTCGAGGGGCTCCAGGCGCAGCTGGACAGCCTACGCATCTATCTGCCTGCGGCGTTGGGCGATCCGGCCCGTGCGCGCCTGCGCGTGCTTGCCGGTCCCCACTGGGATGCCTTCAGCACCGCCAGCCAGCAGACCTTGCTGGAGGCCGAGTTCCGCATCAGCGCGCAGGCCGATCGCATGGGCTACCGCCTGCAGGGGCCTTTGCTGGCGCTGAGTACAGCGCGCCAATTTCTCTCCGAAGCCGTGAGCTTCGGCACCGTGCAGGTGCCACCCGGCGGCGAGGCCATCGTGCTCATGGCAGACCGCCAGACGACGGGCGGCTATCCCAAGCTGGCTCAGGTGGCCAGTGTCGATCTGCCCGCCCTGGCCCAGCGCATGCCGGGCGCAACCCTGCGTTTTTCCCTGATCGACCTTGAGACGGCGCAGCGCCTGGATCAGGCCCGCCATGCCGCCCTGATGACGTTGCACGATGCGCTGCAGCCCTTGCGCGACTGCCTGCATGCCGCGCGTCGTCCGCTGCCCGAGGAACATGCCCCATGACTATCACCACGCTCGACCTGAACTGCGATATGGGCGAAAGCTACGGCGCCTGGCGCATGGGCGATGACGCCGCCGTGCTGCCGCTGGTGAGTTCGGCCAACATCGCCTGTGGATTCCATGGCGGCGATCCCGGTACCATGCGCCAGACAGTGGCCCTGGCCCTGCAGCATGGCGTCGCGCTGGGGGCACACCCCAGCCTGCCTGACCTGGCCGGCTTTGGCCGCCGGGTCATGCAGCTCTCCCCCCAGGAGGCCTATGACGCCGTGGTGTATCAGATCGGCGCCCTGGCTGGCGTGGCCGCCTCGCAAGGCGCACGCCTGCATCATGTGAAAGCCCACGGCGCGCTTTACAACATGGCTGCTCGTGACCCGGCACTGGCACAGGCCATCTGCGCTGCAGTACGCGATGTCGACCCCGATCTGGTGCTGTATGGACTGGCCGGCAGCGCCTGGATAGACCAGGGCCATGCGGCCGGGCTGCGCGTGGCCCAGGAAGTATTCGCCGACCGGTCATACCAGGATGATGGAAGCCTCACCGCGCGCAATCAGCCGGGCGCCATGATCACTGACGCGGCGCAGGCCGTGGCACAGGTATTGCAGATGGTGCGCGAAGGCACTGTGACCAGCGTGTCGGGCAAGCGCGTGCGCCTGCGGGCCGACACCTTGTGCATCCACGGCGATCAACCGGGCGCCGCCGGCTTTGCCCGCGCCATCGGCCAGGCCTTGCGGGCCGCCGGCGTCGCCATTCGCGCCGTGGCCTGAGGTTCAGCCGGGTTCGCCCTCGATCGCCACCGCATCCTGGGCGTTGACCACAGGCTGGATCATGCCCAGCACCCCCTGTCTGGCCGCCTCGGCAGCGGCGACCATATCCCCCTGGGCAAGGGCCGCAAGGATGTCGCCGTGAAAGCTGTCATAGGCCAGGGTGCCGATCGCCGTACGCAGGTAGAGGTAATGGACCGGCTCGACCTGTGCGCACAGACGGCTCAGCGTATCGAGCAGCGCCTGGTCACCCAGCAGGCGGCCTGCCGCCAGGTAGCTGTCGCGAAGCCGGGCGACGTAGGTGTCGATATCACCTGCCTCATGGGCCTGGCGCATCTGCTCATCCAGTTCGCGCAGTTGCAGCTCCAGCTGGGCGATCTCGGCCTCCGACTGGATCTGGCGCAGACCATAGGCGGCCAGTTCGGCATACAGCGCATAGAGATGGCGGATTTCAGCCACGGAATAATGCCGCACGCGAAACCCCTTGCGCTGAATGTGCTGGACCATGCCTGACAGCTCCAGCAGGCGCAATGCCTCGCGAATCGGGCTGCGGCTGGTGCCGAAGCGCTGCTCAAGGTCCTGCTCGCGCAGTGGTTGTCCGGGGCGGAACGTACCATCGATGATCAGACTACGAATCTGTTCTTTGAGAAAGTAGGGGATCGTGGCGAGCGCTTGAAAGGGCACGAAGGGTTCCTCAATCGGACCAGTAGCAGGATTTGCCCGCAAGAATGACACAAATGAAATTTAATTCAATAAAAAATTCACTGTTAGACGATTTATGCATGTTCTACGGCCTTTTAGGGCGCAAAAAAACTCAACCGGCCCAAGCCGGTTGAGTTTTTTCTTCTAACCCTGGCGGATCACACCAGTACGCGCTCGATCCCTCCGGTATTAGCCTGGCGTACGTAATCCTCCATCCAGGTATCGCCCAGGATGTGGCGCGCCATCTCGACCACGATGTAGTCGGCATCCATACCGGTGTCACCCTGGTAGCGCGACAGCCCCTGCAGACAGGATGGGCAGGACGTCAGAACCTTGACCTCGCCGTCGTAACCGTCGCTGCGCACCGCCTCACGGCCCTTGAGCAACTCTTCCTGCTTACGGAAACGCACCTGGGTGGAAATATCCGGGCGGGTGACCGCCAGCGTGCCCGACTCGCCACAGCAGCGATCGCTCTTGATGGCCTCTTCACCCACCAGCGAACGCACCGTCTTCATCGGATCCTGCTGTTTCAGGGGGCTATGGCAAGGATCGTGGTACATGTAGCGCACGCCCTTGGCCCCCTCCAGCTTGAGACCCTTTTCGAGCAGGAACTCGTGGATGTCGATCAAGCGGCAGCCCGGGAAGATCTTCTCGAACTCATAGCCGGCCAACTGGTCATAGCAGGTACCGCAGCTCACCACCACGGTCTTGATGTCGAGGTAGTTGAGCGTGGTGGCCATCCGGTGGAACAGCACCCGGTTGTCGGTGATGATCTGCTCGGCCTTGTCCATCTGGCCGTTGCCGCGCTGCGGATAGCCACAGCACAGATAACCCGGCGGCAGCACCGTCTGCACGCCGGCATGCCAGAGCATGGCCTGCGTGGCCAGACCGACCTGCGAGAACAGGCGCTCCGAACCGCAGCCCGGGAAGTAGAACACCGCCTCGGTGTCCACCGTCGTGGCCTTGGGGTCGCGGATGATGGGAACGTAGTTGGCGTCCTCGATATCCAGCAGCTTGCGCGCTGTCTGCTTGGGCAAGCCGCCCGGCATCTTCTTGTTGATGAAGTGCACCACCTGCTCGCGCAGGGTCGGTTTGCCCACCGATGCAGGCGGATGCGCGGTCTGCTTGCGTGCGGCGCCGGCCAGCAGGTCGTGAGCGACACGCTGGACCTTGTAGCCCACGCCCACCATCGCCTTGCGGGTGACGTTGATGGTCGTCGGGTCCTTGGCGTTGAGGAAGAACATCGCCGCCGCGGTACCCGGATTGAAGGACTTGCGGCCCATGCGCTGCAGCAGCGCGCGCATGTTCATCGACACGTCGCCGAAGTCGATATCGACCGGACAGGGGGTATAGCACTTATGGCAGACCGTGCAGTGGTCAGCCACGTCTTCGAATTCTTCCCAGTGCCTCAGGCTCACACCCCGGCGGGTCTGCTCTTCGTACAGGAAGGCCTCGACCAGCAGCGACGTCGCCAGGATCTTGTTGCGCGGCGAGTAGAGCAGGTTGGCGCGCGGCACGTGGGTGGCGCACACCGGCTTGCACTTGCCGCAACGCAGGCAATCCTTGACCGACTCGGAGATCGCGCCGATGTCGCTTTGCTGCATGATGAGCGACTCATGGCCCATCAGGCTGAAGCTGGGCGTCCAGGCGTGACGCAGGTCCGCACCGGGCATGAGCTTGCCGGCATTGAAGTGGCCATTGGGGTCGACGCGGCGCTTGTACTCCTGGAAGGGAGCCAGCTCGGCTTCGGTCAGGAACTCATATTTGGTCAGGCCGATGCCGTGCTCGCCCGAAATCACGCCATCGAGATCGCGCGCGATCTGCATGATGCGATCGACCGCCTCGTGGGCTTCGCGCAGCATGCCGTAGTCATCCGAATTGACCGGCAGGTTGGTGTGCACGTTGCCATCGCCGGCGTGCATGTGCAGAGCGACGAACACGCGGCTTTTGAGCACGCGGGCATGCGTGGCCTTGATGCCATCCAGGATGGGCTTGGCAGCCGCACCGGCAAAGATGCCCTGCAAGCCCGCCAATACCTCTTTCTTCCAGGACACGCGGACCGTGTGGTCCTGCACGACATCGAAGACACGCGCCTGGGGCTGGCTGCGCATACGCTCGGTCAGCACCCCGGCCAGGCTGGCCAGACCGGCGTCGCCCAGCTGCGGGATGGCCGCCGCCAGTGGCAGATCGAGGTTGTCCAGCAACCATTGCCAGCGCAGACGCGCCTCGGTCAGCAGCTCGGCCGCCAGGCGCGTGCGTTCACTCAGGACTTCTTCGCGGGTCAGGGCGGCATCGGCCGCATCCTCAGGCTTGCCCACCGGCAGCGGCTGAGCCAGATACTCGCTCAGGGCATCGAGCAGGCGCAGCTTGTTGCGCGTGGACAGTTCGATGTTGATGCGTTCGATATGGTCGGTGTACTCGCCCATGCGGTCGAGCGGAATCACCACGTCTTCATTGATCTTGAAGGCGTTGGTGTGCCGCGCGATGGCCGCCGTGCGGGCACGGTCGGCCCAGAATTTCTTGCGTGCCTCGGGGCTGACGGCCACGAAACCTTCGCCATGGCGGCTGTTGGCCAGGCGCACCACCTCGCTGGCCGCGACGGCCACGGCATCCTCGTCATCACCGACGATGTCGCCGATCAACACCATCTTGGGCAGTTCGGCGCGCTTGCTCTTGGTGGCATAACCCACCGCGCGCAGGTAGCGCTCATCCAGGTGTTCCAAGCCCGCCAGGATGGCGCCGCGCTTGCGGCCTTCGCCATCCAGGTAGTCTTTGACCTCGACGATCGACGGAATCGCGTCGCGCGCCTGGCCGAAGAACTCCATACAGACCGTGCGCGTGTGGCTGGGCATGCGATGCACCACCCAGCGCGCCGAAGTGATCAGGCCATCACAGCCTTCTTTCTGCACGCCCGGCAGACCGGCCAGGAACTTGTCGGTCACGTCCTTGCCCAGGCCTTCCTTGCGGAAGACACGACCCGGAATCTCCAGGGTCTCGCTGCGCAGCGCACGCACACCCGGGGCGGCCTTGCCATCGAACCACTGCAGCTCGAAGCGCGCCACCTCGGCATCATGGATCTTGCCCATGTTGTGATCCAGGCGCGTGACCTCAAGCCAATCGCCCTGTGGATCGACCATCCGCCACCAGGCCAGGTTATCCAGCGCGGTGCCCCACAGCACGGCCTTCTTGCCGCCGGCGTTCATGGCGATGTTGCCGCCCACACAGGAGGCCTCGGAAGACGTGGGGTCCACCGCAAACACAAAGCCGCCGCGCTCGGCCGCCTCGGCCACGCGCTTGGTCACCACGCCGGCGCCGGTGTCGATCACGCCGACCTCGTCGTCGCGGCCGGGCAGGCGCACGCGCTGCACTTCGCTGATCTGGTCGAACTTCTCGGTGTTGATCACGGCCGAGCGCCAGGTCAGGGGAATGGCGCCGCCGGTGTAGCCGGTACCGCCGCCGCGCGGCACGATGGTCAGGCCCAGCTCGATACAGGCGCGCACCAGGGCGGCTGTTTCGGCCTCGCTGTCCGGCGTGAGCACCACAAAGGGATACTCCACCCGCCAGTCAGTGGCATCGGTGACATGCGCCACGCGCGACAGGCCATCGAACTTGATGTTGCCCCGGTGCGTGATGCGGCCCAGCTCCTTGACGGCCTGCTTGCGCAGCTGCTCGGTCAGGTCGAACTGGGCTTCGAATTCGGCCACGGCGGCGCGGGCGCGCTTGAGCAGCTCCACCACCTTGGCATCGCGTTGCGGATCGTGTCCCTCTTCGGCCACGGCACCCGGCTCGCGGCGCTTGTCCACTTCGCCCAGGCGATGATGCAAGGCATCGATGAGCAAGCGGCGGCGCTTGGGGTTATGCAGCAGGTCGTCCTGCAGATAGGGATTGCGGCGCACCACCCAGATATCGCCCAGCACCTCGTAGAGCATGCGGGCGGAACGGCCGGTGCGGCGTTCACCGCGCAGATCGGAAATCAACCGCCAGGCATCATCGCCTAACAGCCGGGCGACGATCTCACGGTCGGAGAACGACGTGTAGTTGTAGGGAATTTCACGCAGGCGCGCGCCGGTTGCCGGCGGGATCGCCGAAGTCAGTATTTGGCTGGCGAGAGGGGCATTCATGAGAGCAACAGGGAGGGGCCCTAAAAAAGCATTTTAAGACATTACAAAAAACCTTTCTTTCAGCCTTATAAATGACACCCCGGGCCCCCGCGCGGAAAGCCCTCGGAATATTAAGGGACACATGGACAAAGTGTGCTGAATCTGCCCGCCTCCCTGGCGGGGCGGCACCGGCAACCAGGCCGGACGGGGCTTTTCGCTGTGGTAATCTGCCCCACGCTCATTTTCTACGCACCTACGGCTGTACCATGTCCACCGACTATCTGAAACGCATTCTGACCTCCAAGGTCTACGACGTCGCTGTCGAATCCCCGCTTGAACCCGCTCCCCTGGTGTCCCAGCGAATTTCGAACACGGTGTTGCTAAAGCGCGAAGATACGCAGCCGGTGTTCAGCTTCAAGTTGCGTGGTGCCTACAACAAAATGGCCAACCTGCCCGCTGCCGCGCTGGCGCGGGGCGTGATCGCCGCCTCTGCAGGCAACCACGCGCAGGGCGTGGCTCTGGCCGCCAAGCGCCTGGGCTGCCGCGCCGTGATCGTCATGCCGACGACCAGCCCACAGGTCAAGGTCGACGCCGTACGCCGCCTGGGCGGCGAAGTCGTGCTGGCCGGCGAGAGCTTCACCGATGCCTACCAGCATTCGCAAAAGCTGGAAAAGGAACAAAAACTCACCTTCGTGCACCCCTTTGACGACCCCGACGTGATTGCCGGGCAAGGCACCGTGGGCATGGAGATCCTGCGCCAGCACCCCGGCCCCATCGAAGCGGTGTTCGTGGCCATCGGCGGCGGCGGCCTGATCGCCGGCGTAGCAGCCTACATCAAGCAATTGCGCCCGGAGATCAAGATCATCGGCGTGCAGACCGAAGACTCCGACGCCATGGTGCGCAGTGTGCGCGCCGGGCGCCGGGTGACGCTCAACGACGTAGGCCTTTTCTCCGACGGTACGGCCGTCAAACTGGTCGGTTCGGAAACCTTCCGCCTGACCCGGCAGTACGTCGATGACTTCGTGGTGGTCAACACCGACGCCATCAGCGCCGCCATCAAGGACGTCTTCCAGGATCGCCGCAGCGTCCTGGAGCCGGCCGGTGCGCTGGCCCTGGCCGGAGCCAAGCAGTATGCCGCCGAGCACAAGCTCAAGGGCAAGACCCTGATCGCCATCACCAGCGGCGCCAACATGAACTTCGACCGCTTGCGCTTCGTCTCCGAGCGCGCCGAAGTGGGCGAAATGCGCGAAGCCGTCTTCGCCGTCAGCATGCCGGAGCAGCGCGGCAGCTTCCGCCGTTTCTGTGAACTGGTCGGCGCACGCAACGTGACGGAATTCAACTACCGCATCTCCGATGCCGAACAAGCCCATGTCTTCGTCGGCCTTCAGGTGGACTCGCCCGCCGAGCCGGCCAAGATCGCGGCCCATTTCCGCAAGCATGGTTTCGAGACGCTCGACCTGACCCACGACGAAATGGCCAAGACCCACTTGCGCCACATGGTCGGCGGCCGCTCCCCGCTGGCACGCAACGAATTGCTCTACCGCTTCGAGTTCCCTGAACGGCCGGGCGCCCTGATGCGCTTTCTGAACGCCATGAACGCCGACTGGAACATCAGCCTGTTCCATTACCGCAACCAGGGCGCCGACTACGGCCGCATCCTGATTGGCATCCAGGTACCGCCCTCCGACAAAAAACTGTTCCGCGCCTTCGTGGCCGAGCTGGGCTACCCCCACTGGAACGAATCGGAAAACCCCGCGTACAAGCTGTTCCTCTAGAACATCCCCCGGTGCCCACAGGGCACCCCGGCAAAGAACAGGGCCTCCCATTCGGGAGGCCCTGTTTTCCAGACGACGGCGGCTAGCCGCCACAAACCAGCGGGGGTCGTGTCACTCACGGTCTACGGAGATAGGCACCGCGAATTCCTGCAAGCAGAGGCGGCCAGCCGTCGTTGCTTAGAACTTGTGACGCAGACCGACAGCCACGGCCGTATCGCGCGCATCGCGCTGGAAGGCGTAGTTGTCGGCGTAGGCCGCGTAGGCGTAGAGATTGGTGCGCTTGCTCAGGTCGTAGGTGTAGCCCAGGCTGTAGACGTTGAAGGTGGCGTCATCCCCCGTGAGTTTGCTGTTCTTGGGTTCGGCACGCTGCCAGGAACCGAACACCGCATGACGGCCCATCGGCACCGTGGCACCCAGCATGTACGAGTTGGCGCGGAAGCCATCGGCGCCCCGGAAGGAACCCAGGTTCTGCATGCCGTTGGGCGTGGTTCCCATGTCCTGGCCGACGAACCAGCCGTTGCGGGTCTGGCCGAAGGCTGCGGCCACCTTCACCACCTCGAAGTCATACGAACCAGCGATGGCATAAGCCTGCACGGAATCGGTCGTCTTGCCGCCCTTCAGGTTGTTGCTCACGTTCATGCGGTCATAGACCACCGCAACGTTGACCGGGCCGTTGAGATACTGCAGGCCAGTCGTGATGACACGATTGTTGTCGTTGGTCTGGAAGCCCTTGCTGCCGTCTTCGTCCAGGGTGTCATCGGCATTGAAGGCATAACCGATGCCAAACTTCAGGCCATCAAAACTCGGGGTCTGATACAGCACCATGTTGTCCAGGCGCATGGTGTTGGCCGAGCTGAACGTGGTACCCAGGTTGGCGGTGTTGTAGCTGATCGAGAACGGATCGATGGAACCGAGGAACTTGGATGCCATGTTGGTCTGTCGGCCGAATTCCAGACGCCCCCAATCATCGCTGTCCAGGCCCACCGTCGCCTGACGGCCGAACAGGCGGCCGTTCTGGGCCGACTTGCCGTTCATCGGGCCGAAACCGGCCTCCAGGGTGAATACGGCGCGCACACCGTCGCCCAGATCCTCGACGCCACGCATGCCGAAACGCGAGCCGCTGCTCACGCCCTGCACCGTGCCGACGCGGCTTTGCTTGTGGCCCTTGAACTTGACTTGTTCGTAACCCATGCCGGCGTCGATCAGGCCGTACAGCGTGACCGAATCAGCCGCTTGTGCCGCGCCACCGAAGCCGGCCAGCAGCGCCATGGCCAAAAATGTCTTTTTCATCATGAATTCCCAGGGTGAAAGGGATTGAACAGGCTTGCGCGCGCAACACTCGGAAGAATGCCCACGCCGCCGCAAGTTGCGTCGGCCCGGCGCGCACCTATGCAGTGTCAGGCAGCGTCCGGGACGCGAATAAGCCTGGATTCTGGGAACACCTTTTCACTCATGGGATTATTTGCCATATATCCACCTATACACACTATTAATGGCAAAGTGCTTTTCCCAGGAAAATCCGAGATTTGCGGGGAGCGAGCGGCTCCCTGGCGGCGGCTTTCAGGCCATGCCCCCACGCGCCGAAGAAAGCACCTGTCTTGTTGTAATTAGGCCTCAAATAGCGAACCAGGCCAGCCGGGCCGGCTTGCCGCCATGCGACGCTCCCGGCACGATATTTCCATGAATGGAAAAAAGATTGCCATATTGACGATATATAGCCGATTTACACAGCAATCTCGATGCTATCCGGCCACCTGGCGGTTGCAGTGAAATTGAGATTTCCACTGACGCAATAAATGGCGCACGTATGATAGAAAGCTAGCAAGCTTGTTTCGGAAAACACCATGGATATACAGCTCAACGACATCGCGCTGTTCGTCGAGGTCGCCAAGCGCAAGAACTTCAGCCATGCAGCCGAGGCACTGAGCATCCCCACCTCGACGCTGTCGCGCCGCGTCAGCGAGCTGGAACGCAGCATCGGCATGAAACTGCTGAACCGCAGCACGCGCCGTATCGATCTGACGGAAGCCGGAGTGATCTATTTCGAGCGTTGCCGCCATATCGTCGAAGAGGCGCGCGTGGCCCATGAACAGCTGCAGGACATGGCGGCACAGCCCAAGGGCCGGCTGCGCATCTCCATGCCGACCAGCCTGGCGCAGTTGTTCCTGCCGATCGTGATCCGCGACTTCCGCGAGCAGTATCCGGACATTGAATGCGACTTTGACCTGAGCATGCGGCCGATCGACCCGATCAGCAATCCTTTCGACCTGGTGCTGCGTTTCGGCCCTCAACCGGACTCCAGCCTGGTAGCCAGGCAGATCGTCCTGATGACGCAGCAGCTTTACGCCTCGCCGGAATACCTGGAACGCCACGGCGAGCCCCGCGTGCCGGCCGATCTGGGCCACCATGAATGCCTACGCCCGGCCATGAACGAAGCCTATTCGTACTGGGTGCTGCACTCCGGGGAGAAGGTCGAACGCGTCCAGGTTACCGGCCGGCTGGCGGCCAATAATGTCGGCATGCTGGGCAGATTGGCCAGCAACGGCCTGGGCATCACACCCTTGTTGGTCTTCGATGCCATGGAGCGCGCGATCTCGCAGGGGGGGCTGCTGCGGGTATTGCCCCAATGGAGCCTCACCCCGATTCCGCTATTTGCGCTGCTGCCCTCGCGCCGTATTCCGGCCAAGACGAGGGCTTTCCTGGATTTCATCCAGCCGCGCCTGGCCGAAGCCGACGCCTGACGAGGCCTATTCGCCGGCGTCGAACTGACAGACGGTGTAAAGCGGCGTGCCGGTCTCGGCGATATGTTGCGAACCGCCCAGATAAGGCAGGTCGATGATGGCTGCGGCCTCGACCACGTTGGCGCCCAGGCGCTGCAGCAGCTTGATAGCCGCCACCATGGTGCCGCCAGTGGCAATCAGGTCATCGACCAGCAATACACGCTGGCCGGTGCGCACGGCATCGGTATGCATCTCGACCGTGGCGTTGCCGTATTCGAGCGAATACTCCTCGGCCACCGTGCGATAGGGCAGCTTGCCCTTTTTGCGCACCGGCACGAAACCCAGGTTGAGCTCGTAGGCCAACACGCTGCCCAGGATGAAGCCGCGCGCATCGACGCCAGCCACCAGATCCAGGCGCTGGCGCATATAACGGTAGACGAAGAGGTCGATCAGGACGCGGAAGGTGCGCGGATCCTGCAACACAGGGGTGATATCACGAAAGGTCACCCCAGGCTGCGGCCAGTCGGGGACGCTGCGGATTGTGCGCCGGATCAACTCAGCGTAGTCGGTCTGCATGGAGATACCCCCGGTTTTGAAGCAAGGCGAACTATACCCGCGCCGGCGCGCCTAGGCCAGCCGCCCGTCATGCAGGCGCAACACCCTGTGGACAGCGCCCTCGGGCAGGCGCGCATGGGTCGCCAGGACCACGCTGCGGCCACCGCAAGCCTGCGCGAGATCGGCCAGGAAAGCCTCTTCGTTATCGCGATCCAGGCCTGCCGTCGGTTCATCCAGGAGGATAACCGTCGCCGGCGACAGCAGCACCCGTGCCAGACACAAACGACGTGCCTGACCCGCCGACAGCCCCGCACCGGTCTCGCCGACCCAGGTATCCAGCCCCTGCGGCAGGGAGCGCACGAAGTCAGCCAGGCGCGCGGCCTGCAGCGCACGCCACAATGCCGGCTCGTCTGCTTCGGGCGCACCGATCAGCAAATTGCTGCGCAAGGTACCCAGGAAAACCGGCGAGTCCTGCGAAAGCAGGCCGATACGGGCATGCACCTCGGCCTGGGCCGCCTGACGCAGATCCTGCCCGCCATAGCTGACCGCGCCTTCTAGCGGGTCTTCCAGACGCAGCAACAAGTGCAGCAGGGTGGATTTTCCCGATCCGCTGGGGCCCACGATGGCAACCCGCTCGCCGGGCGCCACACACAGCGACACCCCGTCAAGCACCGCCGCCGCACGCCCCGGATAGGCAAAGCGCAAGCCCGCCGCCGCCAGTTCGCCGGCCTGCGGCAAGGGCTGGGCCAGCGGCGGATCCTGCAGATCAGGCTCGGCACGCGTGAGGTCGCCGATGCGGCGTGCCGCGGCGCGTGCCGCCCCCAGGCGCGAGACCCCACGCATGATGGGGCCGGCCACCTCGAACACGGCCAGGGTGGCCAACACCAGGCCCGCCATCAGCGGCCCGGAAATCTCGCCCGCCGCCAGCGCCGGCAGGCCATACCAAAGCACGGCCACCACGGCCGCGCCGGCAGCCAGCTGCACCAGCCATAAGCCCAGGGCTGCCACGTTGGCCTGCGCCTTGCGGGCAGTCTGCACCTGGGCGCAATGCTCGGCGAAGCGCGCGCGCACCGGCCCCTGCGCGTGCAGGGCGGCGATGTCCACATGCCCTTCGACGGCTTCGAGCACCGCGTGACGCATTGCCCCCGAACTGACCTGGATGCGCTCGCCGGGACGCCGCGCCGCGCGTGACAACCACCAGGGCACCAGAACGCAGGCCAGCAGCAGCGCCGCCGCCAGCGCCAGGCCGGCGGCCGGGACGTGATAGCCCATCACCAGACAGAAGATGGCACCGCCCAACACGGCGGTCCCCACCGGGATGATCACGAACAGGAAAATCGTATCCAGCGCATCCACGTCGCCGGTCAGCCGCGCCACCAGGTCACCGGCCCGATAGCGCGCCAGCTGGCGCGGCGTAAGCCGCAACAGGGACCGAAAGACGGTGGCGCGCAGGTCGGCCAAGAGGCGCAGGGTGGCGGAGTGTCCAGCCAGGCGTTCGGCATAGCGCGAAATGATGCGCAGAAAGGACAGCCCGCGCACCAGCGCCGAGGGCACGAACAAGTTGAACGCCACGCCCACGCCGGCCAGGGCGGTCGCCGTCAGGAACCAGCCGGCCACGCCCAGCAACCCCACCCCGGCGGCCAGCGTCAGCACTGCCAGCAGCAGCGCACCCAGCAGCGCGCCGCGACGTTTGCCATACAGGTTTTTCAGCAACGCCCACATGTCAGTGCGTCTCCAGGCGACCGCCGGTCAACTGCCAGCGGCGCGGCAGGCGTTCGGCCACCGCGGCCGAATGGGTGGCCAGCACCAGCGTGCGGCCCTGGGCGAAGGTCAGGATCTCATCGATAACGCGCGACTGGGTGTCTTCATCGAGGTGAGCCGTGGGTTCATCCAGCAGGATGAGGGCCGGATCGCGCAGAAAGAGACGCGCCAGCGCCAGACGCTGGGCCTGCCCGCCCGACAAACCGCGACCCCGGTCGTCCAGCGGCGTGTGCAGGCCTTGGGGCCAATCCTGAATGAATTCCAGCACCCGGGCGCGACGGGCAGCCTCGGCCACTTCGGCATCGTCGGCCAGCGGGCGCGCCAGGCGGATATTGTCGGCCAGGGTACCGGCCAGGAGATAAGGGCGCTGGCCGATGAAGGCCACCCGCTCGCGCAAGGCCGCCTCATCCCAGTCGGGCAACGGCCGGCCATCCAGCCAGAGCCCGCCCTCAGCCTGCACCCCCAGGCGCCCCAGCACCTGCAGCAGGGAGGACTTGCCCGAGCCGCTGGCACCCATCAGGGCCACGTGCTCGCCAGGCTGCAGTTCGAACCCGGCGCCCTCGAACACCGGCTGGGGACGCCCCGGCATGCGCAGCGACAAGCCCTGCGCCCGCAGACCGGCTGCCTGGCCCGCGCCCTCTTGCGAGGACGGCGCCTGCGGCATGGCCGGCGTCGCCTCGGGCAGTTCGTCGAACAGCGCGGCCAACTGATGAACCGCCGCGCGCGCCGTACCGCGATCATGGTAGTGCGCAGCGAACTGGCGCAGCGGCGCATAGACTTCCGGTGCCATCAGCAGACAGAAGAAAGCCGCCTGCAGGGTCAGGGGCGTGCTGCGGATATCGATATAGCCCAGAAAGGTCAGGCCGATATAGACCGCCACGCCCGCCACGCCCAGAGCGGCGAAGAACTCAAGTACAGCCGAAGACAGAAAGGCAATGCGCAGCACCGATAAGGTGCGCCGGCGCAACGACTCGCTGGCCTGCACCACGGTTTCGGCCTCGGCTTCGGCGCGGCCGAACAATTTCAGGGTGGCCATGCCGCGCAGGCGATCGGCGAAAAAGCCCGACAAACGCGCAAAGGCCTGCAGATGCCGGCGGCTGGCCGCCTCGGCACCCCAGCCGACCAGAGCCATGAACAAGGGGATCAGCGGTGCGGTCACCAACAGCAGCAGACCGGACACCACATCAAAAGGCAGCACCACCACGGCAAACGCGACCGGCAACACGGCGGCCGCCCCCATGGCGGGAATGTACTTGGAGAAGAAGCCGTCCAGCGCATCGACCTGCTCGATCATGCCGCTGGCCAGTTCGCCTGAGGCACGCTCGCGCGACCATTGCGGCCCGCGCGCCAACAGGTTGGCAAACAACGCTTCGCGCACCTGGCGCTTGATGGTTTCGGCAGCGCTGGCACCCGCCCGCTCGCCCACCCAGCCCAGGCAGGCGCGCAGCACGATCAGCCCCGCAATGGCAAGAATGGGCATCAGCAGGATTTCCCGCGTGACGCCCTCCATGATGGCCCTATGCAGCACCTGGGCCAGCAACCAGGCCTGCACCACCAGCAACACCCCGGACAACAAGGGCGCCAGCGCGGCCAGGCCGATGGCCCGGCTGGCCAGCTGTCGACGCGACATCAGCCAGCGCGACTGCTCCTTGGGAAGCTGCAGGAGCACGGCCGAGGGGTCGTGCTCCATTGCCGAACGGCCGCTCACTCGCCGGCCGGCGTATGACGCGGATCGTGGGCATGGCCCTCGCGCAGCTCAAACCACATAGCGTTGAGGATGGCAAAGGCGCATGCCAGGCCCAGGCCGAGAATCCATGAGAAATACCACATGACCGGACTCCTTCTTCAGTATGAGTTGGGCGTGTCGCCGACGGTTTCCGGCGTCACCTTGCCACGCATGACGCGGTACACCCAGGCGGTGTAGGCCGTCACGATGGGCAGGAACACCACCACGGCAATGACCATGATCCAGAGGGTGAGATGGCTGGACGAAGCGTCCCAGACCGTCAGACCAGCGACCGGGTTGACCGAGGAAGGCATGATAAACGGAAACAGTGCAAAACCGACCGTCAGGATGATGCCTGCCAGCGTCAGCGACGATGCCAGGAAGGACAGCACGTTGGCGCGCATGGCCAGCAAGGCGATGGTCAGCAGCGCGCCCCCCACGCCCAGCGCCGGAGCGATCCAGAACAGCGGCCATTTATCGAAGTTGTGCAGCCAGGCGCCCTGCTCGGCCACGACCGTCTTGATCATGGGGTTGGCCGGGCCGTTGGGATCGATGGCGCTGGTGATGACATAGCCATCCAGCTTGGCCACCCAGAAACCTGCCGCCACGAACAGCACAGCCGTCAGCAATGCGGTCAGCTGACCGATGCTGCGGGCACGCCCCGAAATCGGGTCGGTGGTACGCCAGGCGAGCAGCACGGCGCCGTGCATCACCAGCATGAGCACGCTGATCACTCCGGCCAGCAACGCAAAGGGCGTGAAGAGCTGGAAGAAATGGCCTTCCCAGAAGGGACGCAGGGTGATTGCGTCAAAGTTCTGGGGCACGCCCAGGATGACGTTGCCCATGGCCACGCCGAACACCAGCGAGGCAACCACGCCCGAGAAGCACAGCACGTAGTCCCAGTTGTTGCGCCAGCGTGGGTTCTCCATCTTGCTGCGGTACTTGAAGGCCACCGGACGCAGGATGAGCGCCAGCAGCAACAGCAGCATGGCCAGGTAGAAGCCCGAAAACGAGGCGGCGTAAAGCAAGGGCCAGGCCGCGAAGATGGCACCACCGGCGGTCACCAGCCAGACCTGGTTGCCTTCCCAGACCGGGCCGACCACGTTGATGACGACACGACGCTCGGTGTCGTTCTTGGCGACGACCGGCAACAGCGCGGCCACCCCGAGGTCAAAGCCGTCCATGATGGCAAAGCCGATCAACAGGGCGCCGAGCAGCACCCACCAGATCACGCGCAGCGTGTCCAGTTCCAGGGGAATCAAGGTATCCATATGCGTTCTCCGGATCAGGCGTCAACGGCGGCGATGACAGGGTTGGCGTCGCGTCCCTGCGAACCCTCGCCCTTCTCGGGCTTGGGACCGGCCTTGATGGCATGCGTCATGACCTTCAGGCCGATGATCAGCAGCACGGTGTAGAGCACGATGAACACGGTCAGGCTGATGGCCAGGTCGAGCACCGACAGACCCGAAGCAGCGTAATACGTCGGCAGCACACCTTCGATCACCCAGGGCTGGCGGCCGTATTCAGCCACGAACCAGCCGCACTCGATCGCCACCCACGGCAGCGGCATGCTCCAGAAGGCGATCTTCAGCAGGCGCGGATGGGCGGCCAGCTTGCCCCGGGTCGACAGCCAGAAGGCGACGGCGAAGAACACGATGAAGTAGAAGCCCAGGGCCACCATGATGCGGAAGGTCCAGAACAGCGGCGCCACGGTGGGCACCGTGTCCACGGCTGCCTGCCGGATGTCGGCGTCCGTCACCTTGCTCATGTCGGACTGGTAACGCTTGAGCAGCAAGGCGTAACCCAGGTCTTCCCAGGTACGGTCGAAGACGGCTCGCGCCTCGGTATCCTTGGGATTGCGGCGGATGCGCTCCAGGGCCTCGGCGGCCACCATGCCGTCGCGGATGCGCGTTTCGGCGCGGGCGATGAGGTCATCGATGCCCAGCAACGGCGTGGTAAGCGAACGCGTGCCGATCAGACCCATCACATAGGGGATGGAGATCGAGAAGTCATTCTTGCGATCTTCCTGGTTGGGCCAGGCGATCAGGTGAAAGCCGGCCGGAGCGGGTTCGGTTTCCCACATTGCTTCGATGGCTGCCACCTTCATTTTCTGGTGTTCGGTGGTGAGATAGCCGCTTTCGTCCCCCAGCACCACGACCGACAGCGCCGAGGCCAGGCCGAAGCTGGCCGCCACCGCCATCGAACGCTTGGCCAGATCGATATGACGGCCGCGCAGCAGATACCAGGCGCTGACTGCCATCACGAACATGGCCGCACAGACATAACCGGCGCTGACGGTATGCACGAATTTGGCCTGCGCCACGGGGTTGAACAGCACCGCCGTGAAGTCGGTCATTTCCATGCGCATGGTGTCGGGGTTGAACACCGCACCCACCGGATTCTGCATCCAGCCATTGGCAATCAGGATCCACAGCGCCGACAGGTTGGTACCCAGCGCGACCAGCCAGGTGACCACCAGGTGGGACACCTTGGACATGCGGTTCCAGCCGAAGAAGA
>JAEWJD010000374.1 GCA_023386765.1 Pseudomonadota bacterium
CCGATCTGCTCGGGCGCTGTGTCACCGAGCGCGTGGTAATGGTCAGCGGCGGCGGCGGGTCGATCGGCTCGGAGCTGTGCCGCCAGATCCTGGCGCTGCGCCCGCGCAAACTGGTCATCCTGGAAATCTCGGAGGCCGCGCTCTATGTGGTCGACCAGATGCTGCGCAGCCAGGCTGATGCCGGCGAGGTCGAGATCGTGCCGGTGCTGGGTTCGGTGCGCGACGCGGCGCTGTGCCGGCGGGTCTTCCAGGCCCATGGCGTGCAGACCATCTATCACGCGGCGGCCTACAAGCACGTGCCCATCGTCGAGTACAACCCGGCCGAGGGCGTGTTGACCAACGCCTTCGGCACCCTGACCCTGTCGCACTGTGCCGTGCAGTGCGGCGTACAGGACTTCGTGCTCATTTCCACCGACAAGGCCGTGCGCCCGACCAACGTCATGGGGACGTCCAAGCGCCTGGCCGAACTGGTGCTGCAAGGCCTGTCGCAAACCAGCGCCACCACGCGTTTCTCGATGGTGCGCTTTGGCAACGTGCTGGGCAGCTCGGGCAGCGTGGTGCCGCTGTTCCAGAAGCAGATCCTCGCCGGCGGTCCCATCACGCTCACCCATCCGGACATCACGCGCTACTTCATGACCATCCCGGAAGCCGCCCAGCTGGTGCTGCAGGCCGGCTCGATGGGCGAGTCCGGCTCGGTGTTCGTGCTGGACATGGGCGAGCCGGTGCGCATCATCGATCTGGCCCACCGCATGGTGCGCCTCTACGGCCTGACGGTACGCAACGGCCCCCACAACGATGGCGACATCGACATCCAGATCACCGGCCTGCGTCCGGGCGAAAAGCTCTACGAAGAACTGCTGATCGGCGGCGATGTCTCGCAGACCGAGCACCCCCGCATCCTCAAGGCGCGCGAGCGCGACATCCCCTACGATGAACTGATGCGCCGGCTGGACGAGCTGCAAACGGTGCTGGCCAGCGGCGAGCGCCCGGCCCTGATCGCCCTGCTCACGAAACTGGTGCCCGAGTTCCACCCCAGCACACAGCCATGAGTTTCCGCCGCAACGTCCTCGCGATGCTCACGGGCACGGCCATGGCCCAGGCCATCCCGCTGGCCATCTCGCCCTTGCTGACGCGGCTGTACTCTCCCGAGGCCATCGGCCTGCAGACACTATTCATGGGCTGGGCAGCCGCCCTGGGCGTGGCGGCCACCTGCCGCTACGACCTGGCCGTGGTGCTGCCCGACAAGGAAGAAGACGCCGATCACCTGACGGCGCTGGTGCTAACGCTCTGCGCCGGCGTGCTGTTGTTGCTGGCCCTGACCGTCACGCTGTTCGGGCCGGCGCTGCGTGACGCGGCGGGCTATCCCGGCCAGCACAGCTGGCTGTGGCTGCTGCTGCCGATGCTCGCCGGCACGACCCTGACGCTGCTGGCCAGCGCCCACGCGGCGCGCGCCCGTCACTTCACGCCGGTGGCGCGCGCGGCCGTCTTCAACCAGGCCGCCTATGCCCTGATCGCGGTGGCCGTCGGCTTGCTCGGCGCCCAGGCCGATGGCCTGGTGTGGGCCAAGGTCGGTGGGCAGGCCGTCGCCGCCGCGACGGTGCTGCTGGTGTTCGGCGCCAGCTTGCGCCGCGCCCTGCGCGGCATCCAGTGGGCCTCGTTGCGCGCCAGCGCCGCGCGCTACCGCCAGTTTCTGATCTACAACACGCCCTACAGCCTGATTGGCACCGTCGCGCGAGACATGCCGATCTTTGTCTTCGCAGCCATGTCGGCCACCAGCGCAGCCGGCTTCTACGGCCTGACGCGCAGCGTCCTGATGGCACCCACGCTGCTGGTCTCCAATGCCCTGAGCCAGGTGTTCTACCGTGAAGCCGTGGCGCTGCGTGGCAGCCCCCGCCTGCTCGCACTGACGCTGGCACTGCTGCGCCTGGGGCTGATGGCGGGCGCCCCGCTGTTCGCTTTCTGCGCCCTGTGGGGCGACGAGGTCTTCGCCCTGCTGTTCGGCCAGGGCTGGCGACGCGCCGGCGAGTACGCCATGATCATGGCGCCGGCGGCCTGGATGGCCCTGCAGACCGGCTGGCCCGAGCGCCTGTTCGAGGTCTGCATGCGCCAGGATCTGTCATTCAAGGTGCAGATCAGCGCAGACATCGTCATGGCCGCGTCGGTCATCGTGCCACTGATGCTGGGCCATGACGTGATCGTCGCCATCGCTGCCTTCACGATCGCCAACCTGCTGTATCACCTGGTGTACCTGGGCGCCATTTTCCGCGCCGCCGGCTTCGAGGCGGCGCGCCTGGGCCGGCTGCTGGGCGCCGCCTGGCTGCGCTTCGCACTGATCTGCCTGGCCCTGGCCATCGTGCGCGAACTGAGCGGCGCCTCGCTGGCCGCCGGCGCGGCCCTGGCCGTGCTGTGCGCCGCAGGCGCCCTGCTGGCGGCCCGGACCCGCTGGCGCCAGATCACCACTCTCATGCAAGCCAAGGAAGCTACCCCATGATCGCCATCGTGGACTACGACATCGGCAACGTCGGCTCGGTGCTCAACATGCTGCGCAAGGTCGGCGCACAGGCGCAGATCACCCGCGACCCGGATGCGCTGCGCGCGGCCGACAAACTGGTGCTGCCCGGCGTGGGCGCCTTTGACGAAGCGGTCGCCAACCTGCGCCGCTTCGGGCTATGGGAACTGCTCGACGAACTCGTGCTGCAGGCACGCAAGCCCATCCTGGGCGTATGCCTGGGCGCGCAGCTGATGACGCGCTCCAGCGAAGAGGGCAGCCAGCCCGGCTTCGGCTGGCTGGATGCGCGCATCCAGCGCTTTCGGTCGACCCCCGAAACGCCGCTGCGCGTGCCGCACATGGGCTGGAACCTGGTCACGCCCACGCGGCCCGATATCGGCATCTTCCAGGACGTGCCGACGCCCATGCGCTTTTACTTCGTACACTCTTATCACATGGTGACCGACGACCCGGCGCTCGCGCTGGCCACCACCCCCTACGGACAGCCCTTCGTGAGCGTCCTGGGCCGGGACAACATCCTCGCCATGCAGTATCACCCTGAAAAAAGCCACAAGTACGGGCTGCAGATCTATCGCAACTTTGCCGAGCGCTTCCCATCGTGCTGAAGACCCGCATCATTCCCTGCCTGCTGCTGCGCGGCCGCGGACTCTACAAGACCGTCAAGTTCAAAGACCCTACCTACGTGGGCGACCCGGTCAACGCGGTCAAGATTTTCAACGAGAAAGAAGTCGATGAACTGATCCTGCTCGACATCACCGCCACCGCCCAGCAACGCGGGCCTGATTTCGAACTCATCGAAGACATTGCCAGCGAGTGCTTCATGCCGCTGAGCTATGGCGGCGGCGTAACGTCGCTGGAACAGATGCGCCGGCTCTACCGGCTGGGCGTGGAAAAAATCTCGCTCAACTCGGCGGCCTACACCAACCGGCAACTGGTGCAGCAGGCGTGCGCGACGTTCGGCAGTTCCAGCGTGACCGCCTCGATCGACGTGCGCAAGACCTTCCTGGGCAAGTACGAGGTCTGGATCAACGCCGGCAAGACCAACACCAAGGAAGATCCCATCCGCTATGCCCAGGCCCTGTCCCAGGCGGGCGTGGGCGAGATCCTGGTCAACAGCATCGACCGCGACGGCACCATGGCCGGCTACGACCTGGCCTTCCTCGAAAAACTCGCCGCCTCGGTCGACACTCCCATCATCGCCTGCGGCGGCGCCGGCTCGCTGGCGCACATGCGCGAGGCCGTCGACCGGGCACACATCCCCGCGCTGGCGGCGGGCAGCCTGTTCGTCTTCCATGGCCGCCACCGCGCCGTGCTCATCAACTATCCGTCCCAGCAGGCCCTGGAAGCCCTGTTCGCCTGAGATCCGCCAACGCGACGGAATCAGTGCCAGATCCCCCTTGCCTGCCCCCGCCATGGGCGGGCAAGGGTCAGTAAAATCCGATATTCAGCCCTTGCCGGCATGACGCAGCCCATGGTGGCGCTGCCGCCGGGCGCAGTCATGCGACGCGCGGCCATGCGCCGCAATATGCAACAGGAAACTATGAACTCTCGCCCTTATCAGCAATGTACCCGGTGCGTCATGGACACCACGGACCCGGACATCACATTCGATGAGCAGGGGCTCTGCAGCCACTGCCAACGGTATGACCTGATGGTGCGCGACATCGTCGACCGCGCCACGCGCGACGAACGCCGGACCGAACTGGAGGCCGTGGTCGCCCAGATCAAGGCCGCCGGCCAGGGCAAGGACTATGACTGCATCATGGGTCTGAGCGGCGGGGTCGACAGTTCCTACATCGCCTACCTGACCCGCGAGCTGGGCCTGCGCCCGCTGGCGGTGCACTTTGACAGCGGCTGGAATTCGGAACTGGCCGTCAGCAACATCGAGAACATCGTCAAGCGCCTGGGCATCGACCTCTACACCCACGTGGTGAACTGGGATGAGATGCGCGACCTGCAACTGGCCTTCTTCAAGGCCTCGGTGGCCAACTGTGACATCCCGACAGACCATGCCTTCCCGGCCATCCTGCTGAGCCAGGCCGCCAAGCACGGAATCAAGTACGTGCTGTCGGGCAGCAACTACGCCACCGAGTTCATCCTGCCGTCGTCCTGGGGATACCAGTCCGGGGACCTGCGCCACCTGAAGGACATCCACCGCCAGTTCGGCCAGGGCCGCCTGCGCGAGTACCCGACCATCGGCTTTTTCAAGCAGTACATCTGGTATCCGTACATCCGCCGCATCAAGACCGTCAAGCTGCTGAACTACCTGCCCTACAACAAGTTCGAGGCCAAGAAGATCATCATGCGCGAGCTGGGCTGGCGCGATTACGGCGGCAAGCACTATGAATCGGTGTTCACGCGCTTTTTCCAGGGTTATTACCTGCCGACCAAGTTCGGCTACGACAAGCGGCTGGCGCACCTGTCCTCGCTGATCAACTCGGGCCAGCTCAGCCGCGAGCAGGCCCTCGAAGAGCTGCGCGAACCGACCTACGACCCCGCGCTGCAGGCCGAAGACAAGCGTTTCGTGGCCAAGAAGCTGGGCGTGAGCGTGGACCAGCTGGACGCCATTTTTGCCCAGCCCAACAAGGACTACACCGCGTACAAGTCCTACGCCAAGCTGTTCGACGTGGGGCTGAAGGTCAAGCGCTCCTTCACCAAGCTGTGACCTCGCCCATGCGGAAGGTGCTTTCGCAGCATCGCGTCTTCGCCGTCTATTGCGTCTCGTTGCTGTGGCTGACGATGGCGGCCCTCGGCCATGGCCTCTGGAATGGTCGGGGGCCGGGTCACGCGCCGTTCCTGGCGGGACTGCTGTTGACGACACTGGTGGCCTACCTGGCCCTGTGGGGGTTGACGGACCGGCTGGCCCCCCGGGCAACGGCCTGGACCCGCGAACCCCCACGGCAGGACACTCCCCTGAAACCCTGGCAACGCCGGCTGCTCTGGGGGCTGGCCCTGCTGCTGGCGGCCATCTTCGCGGGCCATCTCCTGCGGTTGGGGCAGATCCCCCTGCTGGCAGCGCTGACCGCGCCAGACGATGAAACCACCACCCTGATCCGACAACAGGCCTACCTGGATCTGCCGCGCTGGCAGCGCTATCTGAGCGACTACGGCATCAAGGCGCTGGCGCCGGCCTTGTTGCTGATCAGCGCCTTTTACCGCCAGCGCGTTTTCTGGTTCGTGCTTGGCATTGCCTGTCTGTATGCGGTAGCCATGTTTGCCCGTATCTTGCCGGTGATCCTGCTGCTGCCGCTGCTGGTCTATCTGCTGCTGCAGCGCCGCTGGCTGGCGCTGGCACTGAGCGCCGCCCTGCTGGGCGGGCTGCTGGCCATCTCGACGGCCGCCTCGGCGCCTTCCATCCGCGCCAGTTTCGGCGCCGTGCTGGCGCCGGTGGCCAGCGCCAACGCCGCGCCGGCTGCAACCGACAGCGCCAACGCGACGCCCCCGGACCTGATGCAGCGGCTGCGCCACGACTCCGTGCTCTATGCGGTGGCCAAGCGCGCGCTCTACATCCCTGGACAGGTCATCGACCAATGGTTCGCCTTCTATGCCGACCCGCAGGCGCGGGAAGGCGGCTGCGGCTACCGGCTGATGGCGCGCGCGCTGGGCTGTCCCTATGTCTCCGTGCCGGCCAAGCTCTATCAGGTCTACTATCCTGAGAACGTGCGCAACGGCATGAAGGGCAACTTGAACGCCGCCTCCTTCATGCTCGATTACGCCAACTTCGGCCCCCTCGGCGCCATGCTGGGTGCCGTGCTGGCCGCTTGGCTGTTCTGCCTCATCACGCTGATTTATCGCGACCACCCGCTGGCCGTGCCGATGAACCTGCCCCTGGTGCTCGCGAGCATGGAAACCAGCCTGCTCACGGCACTGAATTCGGGCGCCGGCTGGCTGGCCATGACAGCGTTGTTCCTTCTCTTCTTCCGCACTCCGAAATGACTTCAGCTCCCTACCCGCAGCGGCCCTACCAGCAATGCACGCGTTGCCTGATGGATACCTCGGACCCGGTCATCACCTTCGACCAGGATGGCGTGTGCAATCACTGCACCCGCTACTTCACCCGCGTGCAGAACGAAGTGCATCGCGGCGCGGCGGGCGAAGGCATGCTGACCCGTATCGCCGAACGCATCCGTGCCGAAGGGCGCGGCAAGGACTATGACTGCATCGCCGGTGTGAGCGGCGGCGTGGACAGCACCTTCGTCATCTACAAGCTCAAGCAGCTGGGCTTGCGCCCGCTGGCCGTGCATCTGGACAACGGCTGGAACTCCGAGCTGGCCGTGCAGAACATCAAGAACGCCCTGGACGCGCTGCAGATCGATCTGCAAACCTATGTGATCGACTGGGAAGAGTTCAAGGACCTGCAGATGTCCTTTCTGCGCGCCTCGGTGCCGAACTGCGAAATACCGACCGACCACGCCATCACCGCCACGCTGCTGAACACCGCCAGGCGCATCGGCACGCCCTACGTGATCAACGGCAGCAACGTGGTGACCGAGGGCATTCTGCCGATCTCCTGGGTTTACTACAGCCACGACCTCAAGCACATCCGGGCGCTGCACGCGCGCTTTGGCACGCAGCGGCTGAAGACCTTCCCGCAGATCGGGCTGCCGTCCTTCACGCTGCGCATCCTGCGCGGCAAGTACCGCATGGTGAACCTGCTCAACTACCTGGACTACGACAAGGCGGCGGCCATGCAGACCATGCAGAACGAGCTGGGCTGGAAGTACTACGGCGGCAAGCACTACGAATCCATCTACACACGCTGGTATCAGGGCTACTACCTGCCGACCAAGTTCGGCTTCGACAAACGCCGCGCCCACCTGTCGGCCCTGGTCTGCGCCGGCCAGATGACGCGCGAGCAGGGGCTGCAGGAAATGGCGCACGATCCCTACCAGCACAATGACCTGGCCGGCGACACCGAATTCGTGCTGAAGAAATTCGGCATCAGCCAGGCCGAACTGGACGCGCTCATTGCCGCGCCCAACCGCAAGCACACCGACTATCCCAACCAGGCCCGCTTCATCGAAGGCATGGCTGGCTTTCGCCAGTACATCCGCCAGCGCGCCAAGAACGTCTAACGATGGCAGACCGACTCAATCTCCACATCTATCCTTCGCCGCTGACGCACGAGAGCCGCATCCTGCGGCTGACCGATGCGCTGGCGCAGGCGAATGTGTTCGACCGCTTCGAGGTCATCGGCGTGGCCGCCGAGGGGCTGCCGGCAGAACAGGAGGTCGACGCCCGGCGTCGTTTCGTGCGCGTGCCGCGCAAGCGCTTTGCCGGGCGCAACTCGCTGATCGCCAAGACGGTCAAGACGGCCGAATGGTCCCTGCGCGTGCTGGCGCGCCTGCGCAAACGCCAGGTCGCCTGCATCAACGCCCACAGCCTGGCCGTGCTGCCCTTGTGCTACATCGCCAGCCGGATGACCGGCGCGGCGCTGGTCTATGACACCCACGAACTCGAAACAGAGACCTCGGGATTCAAGGGGCTGCGTCAGAAACTGGGCCGCTGGGTCGAGCGTCTGTTTATCAAACGCTGCCATACGGTCTTTGCGGTGAGCGACAGCATCGCCGACTGGTATGCCCAGCGCTACGGCATCGCGCGCCCGACCGTGGTGCGCAATATCCCGCAGTTCCGGGCGCCGGCCGACGGCGCACGCGATGGCCGCTGGCTGCGCGAGCGCCTGGGTATCCCGGCCGATGCGACGCTGTTCATTTACCAGGGCGGCTTCATTGCCGGGCGCGGGCTGGAGCGCCTGCTGCGCGTGTTCCGGCAAACCAATCCCGACCGTCACCTGGTATGCATGGGCAGCGGCCCGCTGACCGACCTGGTCGCGCAGCATGCCGCCGAAGCCGCGAACATCCACCTGCTGCCGCCCGTCAGCCCGCAGGAAGTCCTCGGCTACACCTGCGCGGCCGACGTCGGCATCTGCCTCACCGACGACTCCTGCCTGTCGCATTACTACTCCTTGCCCAACAAGATATTCGAGTATCTGCACGCCGGCCTGCCCATCATCGTGAACCCGCTCGTCGAGCAGCAACGCATCGTCGAGCAGTACCGTTGCGGCTGGGTCGCGCCGGCCGAGGATGAGGCCTTGCTGGCCCTGCTCAATGGCATCGACCGCGCCAGCCTGGGCGCCTGCGACCCGCGCCCAGCCGCCGAAGCCTTCAACTGGCCGGCCGAGGCGCAACGCCTGGTCGAGCGTTACCGGAGCGATGGTCTTGACCGCTGACGCCCCCCGCCTGATCCGCAATATCTGGTACGTCCACCCCTATGCGGGCGGCCCGGGCGTGGGGCGCTACAGCCGCCCCTATTACCTGAGCCGCCAATGGCAGCAACAGGGCGTGCGCGCCACCATCATCACTGCCGCCTTCCACCATCTGCTCGATGAGCCCCAGCAAGCCGGGCACCGGCGCATCGGCGGGGTCGACTACGCCTTCCTGCCGGCCCACGCCTACCAGGGCAACGGTTTGGGACGGCTGCGCAACATGTTCGGATTCAGTGCCCGCCTGTATACCCAGGCCAACGCCCTGCGTGAACGCTACGGCACGCCAGACCTGATCATCGGCTCCAGCCCCCACCCCTACGCCTTCCCGGCCGTCCAGTCGGTGGCGCGGCGGTTCGGCGCGCAATCGGTCTTCGAGGTGCGCGACCTCTGGCCGCTGAGCCTGGTGGAACTGGCCGGCGTCTCGCCCGGCCATCCGCTGGTGCGCCTGACCGGCGCGATCGAACGCCATGCCTATCGGCGCGCCGACTACGTGGTGTCGTTGCTGCCCTGCACGCGCGACTACATGGAAGCCGCCGGCCTGCCGCCGGCGCACTGGCGCTACATCCCCAACGGCGTGCACACCGACGAGAACGCCGATGCCGGCGCCGGCGCCGGCGAGGCCTGCGTGCAGCTGGCGCAGCGCTGGCGGGCCGAAGGCCGGGCCGTGGTCGTCTACGCGGGCGCGCTGGGCAAGCCCAATCACGTCGACTCCCTGATCAGGGCCATCGCCCGCCTCAAGGCCGAAGGCCAGACGCGCATTGCCGCCATCATCGTCGGTCGCGGCGAATTGCAGGACAGCCTGCGCGCCGAGATCGAGACTTCGGGCCTGAGTGAGCAGGTTGCCATGTTCGGGCAGATCCCCAAGGCGGCCGTGCACACGCTGCTGGCCAGCGCCTCGGTCGGCTATATCTCGCTGCGGCCGGAGCCCTTGTTCCGATTCGGGGTCAGCCCCAACAAACTGTTCGACTACATGCTGGCCGGCCTGCCGGTGCTGTTCGCCGTACAGGCCGGCAACGATCCCGTCGGCGAGGCCGGCTGCGGCGTCTCGGTCAACCCGGGGGATCCTGCCGCGATTGCCGACGGCCTGCGGCAGCTCTGCCTGCAGGACGAAGCCGCCCGCCAGGCCATGGGGCAACGCGGGCGCGACTATGTCCTCGCGCGGCATAGCTACGAAGCCCTGGCGCAGGCCTACCTGAACCTCGCGACGGAGCCCGCGGCATGAGCGCCCCGATCCTCGTGACCGGCGCCGCCGGCTACATCGGCCAGGCCACGGTGGCGCGCTTGCGCAACGCCGGCATCCCGGTGCGCGCGCTCACGCGCCGGGCCGCGCCAGCGGCCCGGGCCGGCCTGGACTGGATCGAACGGCCCGATGGCCTGCCGCAAGCCAGCGACCTGGACGGCTGCCAGGCCGTCATCCACCTCGCCGGACGCGCCCACACCGGGACGGTCATGCAAGACGGCGTCGACCTCTTTAACGCCGCCAATCATCTGCTGGCGCGCGACTGCGCCCTGGCTGCGCGCCAGGCCGGCGTCGCCCGCTTCGTGCTGGTCAGCACCCTGGGCGTGCATGGCAATGTGTCGCAGCGGCCCATCGACGAGACCTCGCCGCTGCTCGGCGACACTCCTTACGCACGCGCCAAGATCGCCGGCGAAGACGCCGTGAGCGCCGTGCTCGACGGCAGCGCCACACGCCGCGTGACGGTACGCCCGCCGATGATCTACGGCCCGCACTGCCCGGGCAACTTCAGCCGTCTGCTGCGGCTGGTGCAGCGCGGCCTGCCCCTGCCTTTCGGCTCGGTGCGCGCCCGGCGCTCGTTCATGCACGTGGACAACCTGGCCGACTTCCTCGCCTATTGCGCAGGCGACACGCCTGCCCTGGGCCTCTACACGGTTGCCGACGGCAGCGACTACACCCTGCCGCAACTGATCGGCCGCATCGGCCGGGGCCTGGACCGGCGCGTACGCCTGCTGCCCTGCCCCCCGGGCCTGTTGCGCGCGCTGGCCCGGCTGGCCGGCAAGGCACGCGAAGTCGACAGCCTCACCCGCCCCATGCTGGTGGATTGGCGTCACGCCCGCGCCGCCGGCTGGACACCCCCCCTGCCCCCCGATGACGCCCTGGATCAAGCCATCCAGGCCTACGCCACCCCACGCTCCTGAGCGCCTGCCCAGATCATGCTCGCCCTTACGCTGTTCTACGTCCTGACCTTTCTGTTCGCCATCGCGGCGACCCGCGCCAGCCTGGCCTGGGCGCTGCACAAAACGATCATCGACCAGCCCAATCACCGCAGCTCGCACACCCGCGCCACGCCGCGTGGCGGTGGCCTGGGCATCGTGGCTGCCTGCGTGCTGGCGCTGGCCGCCGCCACCCTTACCGGCTGGCTGGAACCCCGTGTCGCGGCTGCGCTGGCCTGCGGCCTGCCGATAGCCCTGACCGGCTACATCGACGATCGGGTCTCGCTATCGGCACGGCTGCGCCTGCTGGTGCAGGCGCTCTGCGCACTGGGCGCACTGACGCTGCTCTCGCCCCTGCCCACCCTGACGCTCTTGGGCTGGACACTGCCGGCGGCCGTGACCTTCGGTCTGTATTTTCTGGCCACGATCTGGCTCACCAATCTGTTCAACTTCATGGACGGGATCGACGGCATCGCCGCCGGGCAGGCGATCGCCGCCGGCCTGGTGTGGTACGTACTGCTGGGGCCGGCTGTCGCCCTGCCCCTGATCGTGCTGGCCGTGGCTGCGGCCGGTTTTCTGGTCTACAACCGTCCGCCGGCACGCATCTTCATGGGCGACGTGGGCAGCGCATTCTGCGGCTTCTACATCATGGTCGCCACCCTGGCCATGGGCCAGCAGGTCGGGCTGTCCTGGCCGCTGGCCTGGTTCCTGCCGGTCGCGCCCTTCATCCTGGATGCCACCGTCACCCTGATCACACGCATCCTGCGGGGCCAACGCCCCGGCCAGGCGCACCGTTCGCACGCCTACCAGATCCTGGCGCGCCGCGCCGGCCGCCACGGCCCGGTCAGCGCCGCCTACACGGCCATCGCCGTGGTCTGGTTCGGCGTGGCCACCTGGCTGGCCATCCGTCCCGACACGACGCTCACGCTGGCGGTGCTGGCAATCGCCTTGTTGCCGCCGGCATTCGCCCTGCTGTGGCTGGGCGCCGGACGCGAAGACCGCTGACGCACCCCGGGCCGCCCGCCCCTTGCAGGCGGCCCGATGACGAGTCATTCCGGCGCTGTCGGGGTCGCGGCTGCGCGTGCCACTGGGCACCTGGGCCGACCGTTACGGCGGACTCAAGATCCCTGTCCAGAACATTCTGAAAAAGCTCAACGCCACCAGCCGGGGACAGGTTGCCGCCGATGTCGTCGCGCAGGGCTGGCAGGCGGCCGGTGGCCCCCCGCCGGACAAGCCCTCCGGGCTGCCGTAACAAGCGCGACATTCCATCTCCAGCGCAGGCAATCACGCCCTGCGGGCAACAGTCGGCAAAGCCTGGTTACGGCATGAGTCCCTCTGGCAGGCGCTGCGCGCTACGGTACGCCCCATCGAGACGGGCGGCACGCCACGCGCCCCGGCGCGTCAGTCTCTTTCTTTTGCAGTCCGGATCCTTCATGAAAAAAACCCTTTCGCTCTGCTGCCTGCTGTCGGCCGGCATCCTGTTCTCCGCCAGCGCCAGCGCCTGGGACGGCTGGGACGATTCGCGCCACCGCCGCCATCATGCCCACGGCAAGCACAAGCAGGAATACTGGGACGGTGCCTGCAAGGTCAAACGCAAGTGGAAAGGCAACGGCGAATACAAGGAAGAGCGCAAGTGCAAGCCCGCCTATCATGGCCATCGGCAGGGACCCGCCTACTCCGTCTATCCGCAGATCACCGTGCCCGCGATACCCGGCATCATCATCCAGGGCACCGCCGTGATTCGCTGATGCCTTGATTCCGTCTGACTCCGCTGTCCGCCAGCGGCCAGCGCCCGGGGCCGCCATGCCGCCCATCCGCTCTCGCACCTCGCCGCGCAAACCCGCACAGGACGCGGCAGCCCGGTCTCGCCGGGTGCGCGCTGGCCAGCGTCGGCGGCACGCCCGGCAGGGCGGCCCCGGCAAACTGCCCGCCGTGAACACAACCGCCCATGCCAGAATGAAGCACACCGACCGGCTGCCGCCGGTCCCTCTTCAGGAGCCGTGCTTGCCCCAGCTTTTACTGGTCGATGACGACAGCGCCACTGCGGAATCCCTGGGCGACTATCTGGCCGGTCTGGGTTTCGAGGTTGATTTCGCGCACAGCGGACAGGCCTGCATCGAACTGGTGCTGCGGGGGACCTATGACGCGATCATCATGGACATGCGGATGCCCGGCCTGGACGGCATGGCGACCTGCCAGCAATTGCGCGAGCGCCACGGCCGTCATCTCCCCATTCTGTTTCTCTCGGCAAGCGATGCGCTGCACGACAAGATCGCCGGCTTTCAGGCCGGCGCCGACGACTATCTCGTCAAGCCCGCCCATCCCGAAGAGTTGCGCTGGCGCCTGCAAGCCATTCTGCGCCGCATGCAGGCGGGCAGCAGCACGCAACGGACACTGGGCGAACTGGTGATCGACGCGCGGATGCAACAGGTCTATCGCAACGGCATCCCCATCGCACTCACCCCGACGCCGTTCCGCCTTTTTCAAGCGCTGGCCGATGCGGCGCCACGCACCCTCACCAAGACCCAGCTGGAAAATCTGCTCTGGGAGCAGGCCACGCCCGCCAGTCTGCCGCTGCGCACGCATATCTATCGCCTGCGCCAGGCCATCGACGTCCCCTTCGGGCACGCGCTGCTGCGCACCGTGCATGGGGTAGGCTACCGCCTTGCCATTCCCGACTGAGCCCCCGGCTGACGACAACGCGCAGACAGCATGAAAATCGTCATCCGCCTGATCGCCTGTGCCCTGATCGCAGGAGTCATCAGCCTGGCGGCTGCCGGGCTGTTCCTGCCGTTTTATGGTGCCCTCGAGGCAGCCCCCTATTACTGCCTGGATGACGGCCTCAGCGCCTGCCTGGATGCCATCACCCTCAGCGCCCTGCTCTACGGCCCGCTCTTCTGCCTGGTGGGCACAGCCATCGGGACACCCTTGCTGATGAGCCTGGGCGTGGCGGGTCGGCGCGGCGCGCGCTAGGCCGGCAGCGCCAGCCGCCGTCGGTAGCTGCCCGGCGGCGTGCCCGTCCAACGCCGGAACGCCCGATTGAAAGCCGCCGGATCCTCAAACCCCAGATCCGCCCCGATGGCGGCGATGGCCTCCGTCGTGCGGGAGAGGCGGGCGATGGCAGCGTCGCGCAGCAATCCATCCTTGACCGCCTGGAAATGCGTCCCCTCGGCCTGCAGGCGACGGGCCAGCGTGCGCGGCGACATATGCAGGGCATGGGCAATGCTGTCGACGGTCTGGGCCTGCCCCAGCCTGACATCCAGCAGATCGCGCACGCGGTGCGTGACGAAGCGCTCGCCCACCGACACGTGGATCCAGTCCATCGGCGCACGCTTCAGGAACGCCGACAGTGCACGCTTGTCCTGGCGGATGGGCGCATCGAGATAGGCCGCATCCAGCGACAACACCGTGACGGCGCAGCCGAACTGCGCCGGCCCCGTGTAGAGATGGATGTACTCACCCGCGTAGGCCGGTGCCGGATAGGCCAGCTCGATCCGGTTGAAGAGAATCTTGCGATCCAGCATCCACGAGGCGATCCCCTGCACCAGCATCAGCATCAGCTCCAGGGCCAGCACCCTTACGGCACCCAGGTCGCGCCGCTCGATCAGGCGGATTTGCGCCAGGGAGCCGCTGCTGGCCAGTTCAAAGCGCAGGTCATCGAGCAGCAAGCGGAAAAACTGGCAGTAACGATGCAGCGCCACCCTCAGGTTGGGCGCATCCAGCAAACCCAGGCAGAGAAACTTCAGGGTCCCGGCGCGCAGGGGCGAGGTGAACAGGCCTGGCGTTTCATCATCGAGTTCGATGGCCAGGCTGCGATAGAAGGCAGCGAACTGCTCCACCGTCACCCGGGCGGACTCCTGCGCCAGCAGCGCCGGGGCGATGCCGGCCCGCTCGATGCTGTCGGTGACCGCCCCGGTACGCTCGCCCAGATGACGGGCAAGCTCGGAGACGAAACGGATCGGAATGGTGGCCGAACGGGTCGGTGCGCCCGGCTCGGAGTCAGGCGAATAGGCGTCTGGCATGGCAGGAAAAGACAATTTGTCGGCTTTCTCGATCATCCCATTTGCCGGCAGGACGGTCTAGTATGAAGGGCAGATCCAAGCTGTAACGTAAAAAAGCCGCGCCAACCGGTCAATGTCCTCCCACAAGGAGCCATCCTGGTTGGCACATAGAGCACAGCAAGCCGAACGTCTCCTGCAAGAGCGCCGGCCGGAGGAGACACCATGCATCCAGGCTGTACCGGGGCCCTGTCCCCGGCGCCGGGCAGCATCGGCGCGCCGCGATACCGCCTGCGCGCCCCTGCCTGCCCCCATCCTGCCGCCCCCCGCGGCCGGCCCGCCATCGCCCCTGCAGGAGCGCCCCATGTCTGATCCGACCTGCGGCATCCTGCTCGAGCGCGACGGCCCCATCGTCCGCCTCACGCTGGACCGCCCTGCCTCGCGCAACAGCCTTGACCTGCCCCTGGCGCTGGCGCTGCGCGATGCCGTGCGCAGCCTCGAAGGCGAGGCTGCGCCGCGGGCGCTCATCCTGCGCAGCAGCAGCGGCCACTTCATGGCCGGCGGCGACGTGCGCCGCTTTGACGCCCTGCTGCAAGACTCGCCCGCCGCCTGCCAGGCCGAGTTGGCCCGCATCATCGGGGCGGCCAATGAAACGGTGGCGCGGCTCACCCGCCTGCCCTGCCCGGTGATCGGCCTGGTTGGCGGCAGTGCCGCCGGGTTCGGCCTGTCGCTGGCCCTGGCCTGCGACCTCACGCTGGCCGCCGACGACGCACGCTTTCTGTTTGCCTATGGCGCCATCGGCGCCACGCCTGACGGCGGCGCCAGCTGGCATCTGCCGCGGCGCATCGGGCTGCAACGCGCCCTGGCCCTGGCCCTGCTGAATACGCCCCTGGACGCCGAACAGGCCCTGGCTGCAGGACTGGTCTGCCTGGTTGTGCCCGCCGCCGAGCTGGCCGCGGCCGGCCTGCGCCTGGCCGGGCAACTGGCGGCCGGCGCGGCTCAGGCGCAGGCCGGCATCAAGCGGCTGCTGCGCGCGGCCCTGGACAGCGACCTGGATACCGCCCTCGACGCCGAAGCCGCAAGTTTCCTGACGCAAGCCGGGAGCGCTGATTTCGCCGAAGGCGTACGCGCTTTCTGCGAACGCCGGCCCGCGCGCTTCGGCCCGTCCTCGGCCTGAAAACCCATCCCCGATATCCGCGCAGGCGGCCTGTGCACGCCTGCGCGCAGGTTTTACCGTGCCGCCCGCCGGGGCGGTCCCAGTGAGGAGTCACGATGCAGTTCCAACTCAGTCCCGAACAACAGGAAATCCGCGCCCTGGCACGGCGTTTCGCCGAACGCGAGATCGTGCCCCGCGCCGCCCAGGCCGACCGCGATGCCGCCTTCGCCGTCGATGTGCATGAACGCGCGCTGCAACTCGGCCTGCTCAATGTGAACCTGCCCGAAAGCGTGGGCGGCAGCGGCCTGGGTTGCCTCGAACTGGTGCTGGTCACCGAAGCCCTGTGCCGGGGCTGCCTGGGCATCGGCACCGCGCTGTGCGTCAACGCGCTGGCCACCGAACCGATCCTGATCGCCGGCAACGCCGAGCAGCAACGCCACTACCTCGGCCTGGCTGCCCAGGGCGCCATCGCCAGCTTCGCCATGACCGAGCCGGCGGCCGGCTCCGACGTGGCCGGCATCCGCACCCGTGCCGAACGCGTGCCCGGCGGCTACCGTCTCTCGGGCAGCAAGACCTGGATTTCCAATGCCGATCGCGCCGCCTTCTTCGTCGTCTTCGCCAAGACCGACCCCGATGCCGGCCATCGCGGCCTGAGCGCCTTCATCGTTGCGCGCGACAGCCCGGGGCTGTCGGTCGGCGCGCCGCTGGGCAAGATGGGCCAGCGTGCCGCGCCGACGGCCGAAGTCTTCCTGGATCAGGTCTTCGTACCCGATGACCATCTGCTGGGTACCGAAGGCCAGGGCTTCGAGATCGCCATGAAGGTCTTTGATCACTCGCGCCCCATGGTCCCGGCCTTTGGTGTGGGCCTGAAGGAGCACTGCCTGGACGAAGCGCTCGCCTACGCGGGCGAACGCCGCTCGATGGGCCGGCTCCTGATCGAACACCAGGCCATCGCCCACAAGCTGGCCGAGATGCGCATGAAGCTGGATGCCGCGCGCCTGCTGACCTACCGCGCCGCCTGGCTGGTGGATCAGAAACAGCCCAACACCCTCGAGGCCTCGATCGCCAAGGCTTTTGCCGCCGATGCCGCCATGTGGGCGGCCACCGAAGCCGTGCAGGTCTTCGGCGGCATGGGCTACTCGACCGAATATCCGGTCGAGAAACTCTTCCGCGACGCCAAGGTGCTGCAGATCTACGAAGGCACCAGCGAGATCCAGCGCAACATCATTGCCCGCGAATTGCAGCGGGCCTGAGCACAGGAGTGTTATCCATGAATGCCCATTCGAACCGCGAACCGCTCATCCTGGGCGCGGTACGCACGCCTTTCGGCCGCCGTGGCGGCGCCCTGCGCGAGACCCGCCCCGATGTGCTGCTGGCCGGCGCGCTCAACGGCGTGCTCACGCGCGCCGGACTGCCCGCCGGCCAGGTCGGCGACGTGCTGGCCGGCTGCGTCAGCCAGGCCGGCGAACAGGGCGGCAACATCGCGCGCCAGGCTGCGCTGCTGGCGGGGCTACCCGCCGAGGTGCCGGGCGTGACCATGAACCGCATGTGCGGCTCCAGCCAGTTCGCGCTGCACGCTGCCGCCCAGGCCGTGGCTGCTGGCGATCTCGATTTCGCCATCGGTTGCGGTGTCGAAAGCATGAGCCGGGTGCCGATGTTCCTGGACCTCACGCTGGGCCGGGGCGACTTCCAGGGCTTCGATGATCTGCACCCCGATCTGGTGGCCCGCCATCCGATTCCGCACCAGGTCGAAAGCGCCGAGCGCATCGCCGGGCACTGGTCCCTGGGCCGCGCCGAACTGGACGACTACGCCATCGAAAGTCACCGTCGCGCCGAAGCGGCGCGCCAGGCCGGACGTCATGAGGAGATCATCCCCGTGCCCGGCGTGGACAAGGCTGGCCAGCCGCTGACCCTGGCGCACGACGAAGGCATCCGCGCCGTCATCGATACCGACCGCATGCGCGGCATGAACCCGGTGTTCCGCGACCCGGGCGCCGGCGTGGTCACCGCCGCCAACGCCAGCCAGATGTCCGATGGCGCATCGGCCGTGCTCGTCGGCAGCCAGGCCGCCGCCCAGGCGCATGGCCTGACACCGCTGGCCCGTTTCCGCGCCCGCGTGGCCGTCGGCTCCGACCCCGTCATGCAATTGACCGGGGTCATCCCCGCCACCCGCAAGGCGCTGGCCCTGGCCGGCCTGAGCCTGGCCGATCTGGACTGGATCGAAGTCAACGAAGCCTTTGCCAGCGTGGCCCTGTGCTTCGCGCGTGAGTTCTCCCCCGACCCCGACAAGATGAACCCCTGGGGCGGCGCGATCGCGCATGGTCATCCCCTGGGCGGCACCGGGGCCGGCCTGATGGCCAAGATGCTGGCCGGACTCAAGGCCCGCGACGGCCAGTTCGGCCTGCAGGTCATGTGCATTGGCCATGGCATGGCCACGGCCACCATCGTCGAACGTCTCTAAGCGCAAGGAAAACACATGAAAATCGCAGGATCGGTATTCGTTGTCACGGGCGGCGCCTCCGGGCTGGGTGCGGCCACCGCGCAACACCTTGTCGAACAGGGTGCCAAGGTCGTGCTGGCCGACATCGGCGAAGCCGCCGGCGCCGCCCTGGCCGACAAGCTCGGTGCCGCGGCGCGCTTCGTGCGCTGCGATGTCACCGACGAGGCCTCCATGCAGGCTGTCATCGACACGGCGCTCAACGCCTTCGGCGGACTGCAGGGCCTGGTGTGCTGCGCCGGCATCGCGCCGGGCGAGAAGGTGGTCGGCCGCGACGGCCCGCACGCGCTGGACACCTTCGTGCGCGGCCTCATGGTCAACCTGGCCGGCACCTTCAACCCCATCCGCCTGGCCGCGCAGGCCATGAGCACGGCCCAGCCCAACGCCGAGGGCGAGCGCGGCGTGATCATCACCACCGCCTCGGTGGCCGCCTTCGACGGCCAGATCGGCCAGGCCACCTACGCCGCCTCCAAGGCCGGCGTGGTCGGCATGACCCTGCCGATCGCGCGCGAACTGGCGCGTTTCGGCATCCGCATCATGACGATCGCCCCGGGCATCTTCGAGACGCCCATGCTGCGCGGTCTGCCCCAGGAGGTCCAGGACTCGCTCGGACGCACCGTGCCGTTCCCCTCGCGCCTGGGCCGTGCCGAGGAGTACGCTCAATTGGTGCAAGCCATTTGTGAAAACCCGATGTTGAACGGCGAGGTCATCCGCCTCGACGGTGCGCTGCGCATGGCGGCCAAGTAACGGCAGCCCGCCGCCCGGCTCTCAAGCGATCCCTCCGGAGAACAGAGACATGAGCACTTCCTTGCATCACGACAACACCCCCGCACAGATCCAGCGCGCGCGGCGCGACCTGATCGGGGATGCGCTGGCGCGCGCCACGCGCCGCCACGCCCGCCACGAAGCCCTGCGCTTCGAAGACCGCCGCTGGACCTACGCCCAGCTCGATGCCGCCGTCAACCGGGTGGCCCATCGCCTGCTCGGGCTGGGCCTGGCGCAAGGCGACCGGGTGGCCGCCTATGGCCGCAACTCCGACGCCTATGTGCTGCTGTGGCTGGGTTGCGTGCGCGCCGGGCTCATCCACGTGCCGGTCAACTACGCGCTCATTGACGATGAGCTGCGCTACATCATCGACCAGTCGGGCGCGCGCGCGCTGTTCTGCGACCTCGACATCGCCGAACCCGTGCGCGCCCTCGGCCCCACCCTGGGCTGCGACATCCAGGGCACCCTGCATGGCGGCGAGGGCCATGACGTGCTGGCCTGGGCACAGGGGCCGGGCGACGACAGCGCGCCGCAACTGGATATCGATGATGAGCATATCGCCCAGTTGCTCTACACCTCGGGAACCACCGCCGCGCCCAAGGGCGCCATGATGAGCCATCGCGCCCTGCTGGCCGAGTACACCAGCACGCTGCTGGCCACCGATATCCGCGGCGAGGACCGCTCGCTGGCAGCCCTGCCGCTCTACCACTCGGCCCAGATGCATGTGTTCCTGATGCCCCAGCTTCTGGTGGGCGCCAGCACCCTGATCGTCTCGGCGCCGCACCCCGAACGCTGCATCGAACTGATTGCCCGCGAAGGCATCACCTCCTTCTTTGCCGCGCCCACCGTGTGGATCGCCTTTCTGCGCCACCCGGCCTTCGATCCCGCCAAGCTGGCCTCCTTGCGCAAGGGGTATTACGGCGCCTCCATCATGCCGGTGCCGGTCTTGCAGGAGCTGGCTGCCCGTCTGCCCGCGCTGCAACTCTACAACTGCTACGGCCAGAGCGAGATCGCACCGCTGGCCACCGTGCTGCGCCCGGAAGAGCATGCCGAACGACCTGCCTCGGCGGGCCGCCCCATCCTCAACGTCGAGACCCGCATCGTCGATCACGACATGCGTGAAGTCCCGCCCGGCACGCAGGGCGAGATCGCCCACCGCTCGCCGCAGCTGATGAGCGGCTACTGGAACAAGCCCGAGGAAACCGCCGACAGCTTTGCCGACGGCTGGTTCCTCTCCGGCGACGTGGGCTACCTCGACGACGAGGGCTACCTCTACATCACGGATCGCGTCAAAGACATCATCAAGAGCGGCGGCGTGGTCGTCTCCAGCCGCGAAGTCGAAGAATGCCTCTACACCCACCCGGCCGTGGCCGAAGTGGCCGTGATCGGCCTGCCCGACGAACGCTGGATCGAAGCCGTCACCGCCGTGGTCGCCCTCAAGCAGGATGCCCAGGAGGATGCCGAGGCCCTGATCGCGCACGTCCACGCCCGCCTGGCTCCGTTCAAGGTGCCCAAGCGCGTGTTCTTCGTCGATGACCTGCCGCGCAACGCCTCCGGCAAGCTGCTCAAGCGCCAGTTGCGTACCCAGTACGGCGAGGATCCGGCCTAGCCCGCGTGCACCTGGCCGGCAAACGGCGCCACGCCGGCCAGCGCCAGAAACTCGCGCTCGACCGCGGACTCGGGCGCATTGCGGTGCACCAGCCACATGGCCGAGCGGGCTTTTTTCTCGCGCAAGGGCCGGTAGGTCACGCCCTGCACCGCAATGCTCTTGAAGGACTCGGGCACCAGCGATACCCCCAGCCCGGCGGCGACCAGCCCGATGATGGTGGTCGCCGAACGCGCCTCCTGCACCACCTGGGGCGCGAAACCGGCCTGGTGGCATAAGGCCATGATCTGGGCATGGATGCCTGCGCCGCTTTCCAGCGGATAGATCACGAATGCCTCGTCACGCAAGGCCCCCACCGACAGGGCAGCCTCGCTGCCCGCGAGCCTATGCGCCGCCGGCAATGCGGCCAGCAAGGCATCCTCGAACAGACGCAGGGCCCCGAACGAGGCAGGCGGCAGCTCGGGCGCCTGCGCACCACGCACGAAAGCGAAATCCAGGCGGCGCTCGACCATGGCCGATAACTGCTCGTGGGTCGTGAACTCCTCGATGTGCAGGCGCACGCCCGGCCAGCGCTGGCGATAGCTCAGGATCAGGCGCGAGACCGCCTGCGTGAGGGCGGCGGTGCTGACCACGCCCAAGCGCAGCTCGCCCTGCTCGCCGCGCTCGACCCGCGCAGCCACCTGGGCGGTCTTCTCGGCCTGCTCCAGCAAGCGGCGTGCCTCCGGCAGCAGGGCCTGGCCGGCAGAGGTCAATTCCACGCGCCGGTTGCTGCGCTCGAACAGCTGGGCACCCAGCTCCCGCTCCAGCACCCGGATCTGGTGGCTCAGGGGTGGCTGGGCAATCGCCAGGCGCAACGCCGCCTTGCCGAAGTGCAGGGTTTCGGCCAACACCACGAAATAACGCAGACGGCGCAGATCTACCATACCTATCTTGTATCAATAACGGCTTAAATCATATTGGATCATAAGTCCGCCGAGTGCCAGAATCCAAGGCTTCAAGGGCATTCGAGCAGGCAATGGGATCACCTCAAGCGGCAGACAATGCGCCCGCCCTGAACCGGCAGGCCATCGCGGCAGTCATGCTGGGCACCGTCGTGGTCGCGCTGGACACCTCGCTCACCAGCACCGCCTTGCCGGCCATCGCGCGAGGCATGGACGTCAGCCCCGCCCGCATGATCTGGATCATCAACGGCTACTTCCTGGCCGTGGTGGCCGCCCTGCTGCCGCTGGCCGCGCTGGGCGAGATCCTCGGACACCGCCGCATCTACATGGCCGGCCTGGTCGTCTTTCTGCTCGGTTCGGCCGCCTGCGCCCTGATGGATTCGCTGCCGGCGCTGATCTTCGGCCGCGCGCTGGTCGGCATCGGTGCGGCGGCCGTCTCGGCCACCACGCCGGCCCTCATCAAGGCCATGTACCCGCCCACCCAACTGAGCCGTGGCCTGGGTCTGTACGCCATGATCGTCGGCCTGGCCGTCGCCCTCGGCCCGACTGCGGCCTCGGCCATCCTGGCCATCGCCAACTGGCCCTGGCTGTTCATCTCCAACGCGCTCATCGCGCTGACGTCCATCCTGCTGGCCGGCAAGGGCGTGCCTGCCACCGCGCGCTCGGCGCGCCCCTTCGACGCCCTGTCGGCCGGCCTGTGCGCGCTGATGTTCGCCTGCGTACTGTTTGCCATCGGCAGCGGCGCGCACCTGGGCTGGCGCGCCGTGCTCATCAGCGCGGCTGCCGCCCTGCTGCTGGGCCTGTGCCTGCGCCGCCGCGAAGCCGGCCAGCCCGCCCCCATCCTGGCCTTCGATCTCTTCCGCCGCCCGCTCTTCACCCTGTCGGCCGCCACCTCGGTATGCGCCTTCACCATCCAGGGGCTGGTGATCGTCGTGCTGCCCTTTCTGTTCCAGTTCAAGCTCGGCTACAGCCAGGTGCAGTCTGGCCTGCTCATCACGCCCTGGCCTGCCACCCTGGCCCTCATGACGCTGGTGGCCGCGCCGCTGTCGAACCGGATCGCCCCGGGCGCGCTGGGTGGCGTCGGCCTGGCCATACTCTGCCTCGGCCTGGTCACCCTGGCCCTCATGCCCGCCATCGCCGACCCCTACGCCATCAGCTGGCGGCTGGTGCTGTGCGGCATCGGCTTCGGCCTGTTCCAGTCACCCAACATGGTCGCCCTGATGAGCAGTGCTCCCAAGGAGCGCAGCGGCAGCGCCGGCGGCATCCTCGCCACCTCGCGCCTGCTCGGCCAATCCCTGGGTGCCGCCGCCGTCGCCTTCTGCCTGACCGCCTGGCCCGAAGGCGGCATCACCTACACCCTCTGGGTCGGCGCCGCCGTCGCCGTCCTGGGCGGCGGCGTCAGCCTGGCACGCCTGGCGCCATCGGTGCGCCGCGCCTGAGACGCCCCGCCCAACCAAACAAAAAGCCCGCCCTTCAAATAGAAAGGCGGGCCTCAACCAACAAAATGTCGGCTTAGTAGGTATTAGAACGGGATGTCGTCGTCCATGTCGGCCAGGTTGGCCGGGTTGCCGCCGGCAGGAGCGGTCGGGGCCGGGCGCGGCTGGGGGGCCGGGCGCTGGGCCGGGGCGCGCTGCTGGCGCGGTGCGTCGTCGAAACCGCCACCACCACCGCCGCCGTAGTTGCCGCCACCGCCACCGCCGCCGCCATAACCGCCGTCGCCACCGTCACGGCCGCCGAGCATCTGCATCTGGTCAGCCACGATTTCGGTGCTGTAGCGGTCGGCGCCGGTGTCCTTATCCTGCCACTTGCGGGTCTTCAGGCGGCCTTCGATGTAGACCGAGCGGCCTTTCTTCAGGTATTCGCCGGCGATCTCGGCCAGGCGGTTGTACATGACCACGCGGTGCCATTCGGTTTCTTCGCGGCGCTCGCCGCTGGCCTTGTCCTTCCATTGCGACGTGGTGGCCAGCGACAGGTTGCAGATGGCGGCGCCGTCCGGGCTGTAGCGCACTTCGGGGTCGCGCCCCAGGTTGCCGACGAGAATGACTTTGTTGACCGATGCCATGGCGATGTCCCTATTGCCGGACCGGCCGGCGCCCCGCCTTGGCGGGTGGCGGCGCAGCCGCGCCCGGTCCCTGGATGTTCAAGATGATGGCCTTAACAAACACGCCGGTCTCGAAGAGAGGACCGGCGCGGATGCAAGGTGCTGAGCGTGCAAAGCAACCTTGCGAAAACGTCCTGTCAAGGCGCTGAAGTTAGGCGTCATTATCGACGATTACGGCCGTCGCCGCCACCGGGTCGGGACAGGGCTGCCCCGGGCGATTTTGTAACCGGTGCTTAACGCAGCGGCTGCATGCGCCAGGCGGCCAGCAGCCACAGCAGGGCCAGCACCGCAGCGGCCATGAAAACGCCGTCCGCCCCGGCAGTGGACGCCAGCCAGCCACCCAGGGCGCCGCCGCAGAACAGCCCGGCCGCCTGGGCGGTGTTGTAAAAACCCAGAGCCAGGCCTTTGTGCTCGGCCGGCGCCACGCGCGAGACCAGGGAAGGCTGCAGGGCCTCCAGCACATTGAATGCCACGAAGAACCCGGTCAGCGCCAGGGTAAGCGGCAGAAAGCTGTGGGCCGCCAGTGGCAACAGCGCACACACCGCCACCAGGCCGGCCACCGACAGGCGCAGCGCCGAACGGTGGGCGCGACGCTTCTCGGTCACAAAGATGATCGGCACCATGCCCACGAACGAAAGCAGGATGACCGGCAGGTAGACCCGCCACAGCGCCTGGGCATCCAGCCCCCCGGTGCGCGCCAGCAGCGCCGGCACCACCACGAAGAGCGCCACCTGGATCAGGTGCAGCACGAAGACGCCGAAATTCAGGCGCAGCAACTCGCCATGCCGCATGACCTCGGCGGCTGGTGCCTGCCTCATCGAGCGCGCATTGCTGCGCGGCACCACCGGCACCACCCAGCGCGCGATCGCCAGGCTGAGCAGCCCCAGGCAGGCAATGGTCCAGAACAGGCCATGCAGCCCCCACCAACCCACCAGCACCGGTGCCAGCACCAGCGACAGGGCGAACGACAGGCCGATGGAGCCGCCCACCATGGCCATGGCGCGGGTGCGCACTTCATCGCGCGTGGCATCGGCCAGCCAGGCCGTCACGGCAGCCGAGATGGCGCCGGCCCCCTGGATGGCGCGGCCCAGGGTGATCCACAGCACGTCATCGGCCTGGGCACACACCACGCTGCCGGCGATGAAGAGCAGTAACCCCGTGATCACCACCGGACGGCGCCCCCAGCGGTCGGAAGCCAGGCCGAAAGGAATCTGCATGATGGCCTGCGTCAGGCCATACATGCCCAGCGCCAGGCCCACGCGGGCCGGATCGTCGCCGCCCGGCAGACCCTGGGCCGCCACGGCAAACACGGGCAGCAGCAAAAACAGGCCCAGCATGCGACAGGCAAACAGCCCGGCCAGCGCCACGCTGGCGCGGCGCTCCGAAGAGGTCAGTCGTAATTTCTGATCTACCGCCATGGATTGCAAAGTGCGCCGGGCGCATCGGGAAGAAGGGGAAAGAACAGGTCGCAGGCCTGGGGCGGCGATCACGCGCACCCTGGCTGGCACGGCGCGCTATAGTACCAAGTTGGCCTTTGAAACTGCTTAAACCCTCCCTCTAGCCAGGGCAAGGAAGGACGCGAGAATGAACGAGAGAACGGACGAGATACGCATACGCGGTGCCCGTACCCACAATCTCAAGAGTGTCTCGCTGGATTTGCCGCGCCACCGCCTGGTGGTGATTACCGGCCTGTCCGGCTCGGGCAAATCATCGCTGGCCTTCGACACGCTCTATGCCGAAGGCCAGCGCCGCTATGTCGAGAGCCTGTCGGCCTACGCGCGCCAGTTCCTGCAATTGATGGACAAGCCCGACGTCGACCTGATCGAAGGATTGTCGCCTGCCATCGCCATCGAACAGAAAGCGGCCGGCCACAACCCGCGCTCGACCGTGGGCACCATCACCGAGATCCACGACTACCTGCGCCTGCTCTACGCCCGCGTGGGCACGCCCTATTGCCCCGAGCACGGCCTGCCGCTGCAGGCCCAGAGCGTGGCCCAGATGGTCGATGCGGTACTGGCCTGGCCGGCCGACACCCGGCTGGCCATCCTGGCGCCCATCGCGCGGGCGCGCAAGGGCAGCTTCGAGGACGAATGCGCCAGCCTGCAGGCGCAGGGCTACGTGCGGCTGCGCGTTGACGGACAGATGGTCGAGATCGACCAGCTGGCGCCCCTCAAGAAAACCGAGAAGCACGATATCGACGTGGTGGTCGACCGGCTGCGCGTGCGGGCCGAAAGCAAGCAGCGCCTGGCCGAGAGTTTCGAGACTGCGCTGCAACTGGCCGACGGACGCGCCATCGCGCTGGGCCTGGACGACGACCACGAACAGGTGTTCTCCAGCCGCTATGCCTGCCCGGTATGCAGCCACAGCCTGCCCGAACTCGAACCGCGGCTGTTCAGCTTCAACAATCCCATGGGCGCCTGCCCGAGCTGTGACGGCATCGGCCAGGTCGGCTTCTTCGATCCCAAGCGGGTCGTGGCCTTCCCAGAGCTCAGCCTGGCGGCCGGCGCGATCCGGGGCTGGGACAAGCGCAACGCCTTCACCCATTCGTTGCTCACAAGCCTGGCCACGCACTACGAATTCGATATCGAAGCTCCCTTCGAGTCGCTGGCGCCCGACGTGCGCGACAAAGTGTTGCATGGCTCCGGCGACGAAGAAATCGCATTTTTCTATCTCAACGAAAAAGGCCGCAGCAGCGTCAAGCGCCATGCCTTCGAAGGCGTGATCCCCAACCTGGAGCGGCGTTGGCGCGAAACCGATTCGGCCACCGTGCGCGAAGAACTGGGCAAGTACCGCAACATCAAGAC
>JAEWJD010000390.1 GCA_023386765.1 Pseudomonadota bacterium
CTCCGGCCGCATCCAGCGCCAGGTCAGCGCCGGCGAAGTGGATTTCGGGCTGACCAGCCGCTGGGCCGATGCGCCGGGCCTGAACTTCGAACCCCTCATCGAGGATCGTTTCGGCGTGCTGTACCGCAGTGATGATGCCGAGCTGCGTCCGGGCAAGGACGGTTTCATGTCCTGGCGCAGCCTGGCCTCGCGCAAGCTGGTCGGCGTGGTCGACGAAACCGGCATCATGGCGCTGCTGCGCGCGCGCGCCGACCTGCCGATCGAAGCGGCCGCCCCGTTCTACGAGGCCGCCAGCACGACCTCGCAGGCAGCGCTGGTGCAGGCAGGCCTGGGCGTGGCGCTGCTGCCGGCGCTGGCCGCGCACCGCGTGATGCTGCCCGGCCTGGCCTTCACCATGCTGTCGCGGCCCACCATGTTGCGGGTGCTCTGCCTGCTGCACCCTCATGAACGCGCCCCCAGCCCGGCTGCTGCCGCCCTGATGCAGGAAATCCGCGAGCAGGTGCGCCATGGACAGCTGCCCGAGGGCTGCCGCCGCCTGTGAAACTGCCCTCGGGACGATCGCAAGCGCTGCCCGCCGGCCCCAACGACCTGCCCGGCAGAAAAAAACCGGCTCCTGGGAGCCGGTTTTTCTTTGCGGGAAAGCTGCTTACTGCAGCGTGCGGGTGAAGGTGAACTTGCCGTCGCGGAAGTCCACCGGCACCACATCGCGCGGCCCGAAGACGCCTTGCAGGATCAGCTTGGCGACCGGGTTCTCGATCTGTTGCTGGATGGCACGCTTGAGCGGGCGGGCCCCGAACACCGGATCGAAACCGGCCCGGGCGATTTCCGCCAGTGCCGCGTCGCTGACCTCCAAGGTCATTTCCTGCTGCTCCAGGCGGCTGGCCAGGCGCTTGAGCTGGATGCCGGCGATCGACTCGATATGCTGCGCGTCCAAGGAATGGAACACCACCACCTCGTCGATACGGTTCAGGAACTCAGGCCGCAACGTCTGCTTGAGCTCTTCCATCACCACATCCTTGATCACCTCGTAAGGCTTGCCCGTCAGGCTCTGGATGTGCTGCGAACCGAGGTTGGACGTCATCACGATCACCGTGTTGCGGAAGTCCACCGTGCGGCCCTGGCCATCGGTCAGGCGGCCATCGTCCAGCACCTGCAGCAACACGTTGAAAACATCCGGATGGGCCTTCTCGACTTCGTCGAGCAGCACCACGCTGTATGGCTTGCGACGCACGGCCTCGGTCAGGTAGCCGCCCTCTTCGTAGCCCACGTAACCCGGAGGCGCACCGATCAGGCGGGCCACCGAGTGCTTCTCCATGAACTCGCTCATGTCGATACGGATCAGATGCTCATCCGAATCGAACAGGAAGTTGGCCAGCGCACGGGTCAACTCGGTCTTGCCCACACCGGTCGGCCCCAGGAACAGGAAGGAGCCATACGGCTTGGACGGGTCGGCCAGCCCGGCACGCGAACGGCGGATGGCATCCGCCACCAGCGACACGGCCTCATCCTGCCCGACCACACGCTGATGCAGGGCATCCTCCATGTGCAGCAGTTTGTCGCGTTCGCCTTCCATCATCTTGGACACCGGGATACCGGTAGCCCGCGAAACCACTTCGGCGATCTCCTCGGCCCCGACATGCGTGCGCAACAGGCGCGGCTTGCCGGCATCGACGTCGGCACGCTCGGCATCTTCCTCGGCCATGTCGGCCGCCTTCAGGCGCGCTTCAAGCTCCGGCAACTTGCCGTACTGCAGCTCGGCCAGCTTGTCGAACTGGCCCTTGCGCTGCAGCTCGGCCATCTCGGCGCGGACACGGTCGATTTCTTCCTTGATGGATTGCGCACCCTGCACCGCGGCCTTCTCGGCCTTCCAGATTTCTTCGTAATCGTTGTACTCGCGCTGCAGCCGCTCGAGCTCTTCCTCGATGGCCGCCAGGCGGCGCTTGGAGGCGTCATCGGTTTCCTTCTTGACGGCCTCGCGCTCGATCTTGAGCTGGATGATGCGGCGGTCGAGCTTGTCCATCACTTCCGGCTTGGAGTCGATCTCCATGCGGATGCGCGAAGCGGCTTCGTCGATCAGGTCGATGGCCTTGTCCGGCAGAAAGCGATCGGTAATGTAACGGTGCGACAGTTCCGCCGCCGCCACGATGGCAGGGTCGGTGATGTCCACGCCGTGGTGGATCTCATAGCGCTCCTGCAACCCGCGCAGGATGGCAATGGTCGACTCGACATCGGGCTCGCCCACCAGCACCTTCTGGAAACGGCGCTCCAGCGCGGCATCCTTCTCGATGTACTTGCGGTACTCATCCAGCGTGGTCGCGCCGATGCAGTGCAGTTCGCCGCGAGCCAGGGCCGGCTTGAGCATGTTGCCGGCGTCCATCGCGCCCTCGGCCTTGCCCGCGCCCACCATGGTGTGCAGCTCGTCGATGAACACAATGTTCTGGCCGTCATCCTGCGACAGCTCCTTGAGCACGGCCTTCAGGCGTTCCTCGAACTCACCGCGGAACTTGGCCCCCGCCAACAGGCCGGCCAAGTCGAGCGAAAGTACGCGCTTGCCACGCAGGGTCTCGGGCACTTCGTCATTGACGATGCGCTGGGCCAGCCCCTCGACGATGGCCGTCTTGCCCACGCCGGGCTCGCCAATCAGCACCGGGTTGTTCTTGGTTCGGCGCTGCAGGATCTGGATGGTGCGTCGGATCTCGTCATCACGCCCGATCACCGGGTCCAGCTTGCCCTCACGGGCACGCTCGGTGAGATCCAGCGTGTACTTGGAAAGCGCCTCGCGGTTGGATTCACCGTCGGCCTCGGAGACTTTCTCGCCGCCACGCACCGCGTCAATGGCCGCTTCGAGGGCTTTTTTCTGCAGCCCGGCGTCGCGCAGCGCACGGCCGGCCTCGCCCTTGTCATCGGCCAGAGCCAGCAGGAACAGTTCGCTGGCGATGAAGGTATCGCCCCGGCGCGCGGCCTCTTTGTCAGTGCGGGTGAAGACAGCCTGCAGGTCACGGCTGACCTGGACATTGTCGTCGCCGGAAACCTGCGGCAACGCGCGCAGCGCCGTCTCCAGCGCAGGCTGCAGGCGGTTGACGGCCACGCCGGCGCGCGCCAGCAGGCTGCCGGTGCCGCTGTCGGCATCGCTCAGCAGAGCGGCCAGCACATGGACCGGTTCGATATAGGGGTTGTCGTTGCGGGCAGCCAGACTCTGAGCGTCGGCCAGCGCCTGCTGGAATTTCGTAGTCAGTTTGTCGAATCGCATAATGGTCGGTTGGCAGTTGAAGAGCCACGCCAGACAGCAGAGTCAGCCGGCTCGATGACCTAAATGTGCGGCCAAACAGGGACATTTCAAGAGCTGCTTGACACACACCCTGAAAATCGACTTGCAACGCGCCGCATCGACTTGCGCAGCACCTCTTGAGCATAGAACGTTTTCCGCCGCTCCGGGGCCTGGGCCCGGCTGCTGCGACGCCTCCGGGCGCGTTTCGCGCCGGGGGACTACAATGTAACGATACAAATAACAACTAAGCTGCGCCAGTTACCAGAGCCGGCATCTTCCCACGAGGTTACGAATGCAAAAGCGGGTTCCCATTGCACCTGACGCCGCCCATTGCTCCAGCTGCATGCTTGGTCATGTCTGCATCCCGGTAGGCATGGCTGCCTCAGAAGTCGAGAAACTGGACGATCTCGTCAAGGAACGCGTGCGGGTCGAAAAGGGCAAAACCCTTTACGAACTGGACTCGCCCCTGGATGCGGTCTATGGCCTGCGCTACGGTTCGCTCAAGACACAACTGGAAGACGCCACCGGCCAATTCCAGATCACCGGTTTTCACCTGCCGGGCGAAATCGTCGGCCTGGACGGCATTCTGGAGTCACGCCATATTTCCAACGCGGTGGCGCTGGAAGACTCCGAGGTATGCGTCATCCGGCTGGCCGAAATCGACCGGGTGTCCGGTCATCTGCCCAGCCTGCAACAGCAATTCCGCCGTCTCATGAGCCGCGAGATCGGTCGCTCGCACCAGATGCTGGCCACCCTCGGTTCGATGCGCTCGGAGCAGCGCCTGGCCGCCTTCCTGCTGAATCTGTCGCAGCGCTACACCACGCTGGGTTACTCCTCGACCGAGTTCGTGCTGCGCATGAGCCGCGAGGAAATCGGCAACTACCTGGGCCTGACCCTGGAGACCGTCAGCCGGCTGTTTTCGCGCTTCGGGCGCGAAGGGCTGATCCGTATCAATCAACGTGAAGTGCGTCTGCAGGATGTGGCCGGCCTGCGGCAGCTGCTGGGCCACGAGCACTGCTGAACCCGGGCATGGCGATGCGCCGTCTCGGTATCGCCTGGCTGGCCGCCGCCCTGAGCGCGGGCAGCCAGGCAGCCCATGACCCCTATCACCCGCCGGTGCCGGCCAGCATCCCGGCCGCGCCGGCCTGGCAGACACTGGCGCTGGGCACCGCGACGCCCTATCCCTTCCCCGTCTATGCCAACCGGACACTGGATGCCGGGTCCCTGCGCGAGATCCGCCGCCTGGTGATCGTGGTGCATGGCGTGCAACGCGATGCCGCCGGCGCCTATCTGGCAGCGCAGGCGCTGCTGGCGGCCAACCCGGCACGCCGCGACGACACCCTGATCATCGCTCCCAAATTTCCCAGCGCCGTGGACATCGGGTACGGCGCCATGCCGGCCTGGCGCCGCAACAGCTGGGAGGATGGCGGACTCAGCCTGCAGGCCCGTGGCCGCCCGGCCCCGGTCGGTTCAATGCAGGTGGTCGATGACCTGCTGCAGACCCTGACCGATCCGCAACGCCTGCCCTCGCTGCAGCATGTCGTGCTGGCCGGCCACTCGGCCGGCGGCCAGCTGGTGCAGCGCTATGCCGTGCTGAATCAGGCCGAGCCGGCCCTGCGCCGCCAGGGACTGGCGCTGCAATATGTGGTGGCCAACCCGTCTTCCTATCTCTATCTGTCGGCCGACCGGCCGCGCACGGACGGCAAGGGCTTCGCCCCCTACGAGCGCGGCATCTGCCCGACCTACAACCAATACAAGTACGGGCTGGATGCTCTGCCGGCCTATCTGCCGACGGTCGACCGCGGCCGGCTGGCCGCACGCTACATGGCGCGTCACGTCATTTATCTGCTGGGCGGTGCCGACAACAACCCCGAGCACCAGTTCCTGGACAAGAGTTGCGGCGCCGAGGCCCAGGGTGCCACGCGCTGGGCGCGCGGCCTGGGTTTCTGGCGTCAGGAGCAATGGCGTGCCAGCCGCCAGCCTGCCTGGCCGGCACAGCGCCACCGTGCCGAGGAAGTGGTGGATGTCGGCCACGCGGTAGCGCGCATGTACGCCTCGACCTGCGGTGCGCGCGCGCTGCTGGGCGAGGACAGCATGCCGCTGCCCGACGGTGCGCCCTGCCGGCCGATCCCGGCGCGCTGAGCCTGCCCGTCAGGCCGCCTGCCAATCCAGCGACCAATCTCCCGCCATGACGTTCTGCAGCCACAGCAGGCAGGTCAGCGTCTTGGCATCGGTCACGGCGCCCTCACGGCTGGCCTGCAACAGCGCCGGCAAGGTGGCGCTGTGGACATCGAGGAATTCATCTTCGTCGAGCTGGCGCTCGCCGGCGCGCAAGCCGCGGGCGAAAAAAATATGGATGATCTCGGTCGAATAGGCGATGGCCAGGTGCAAGGCCCCGGCCTTGGCCCACTCGGCGGCGGTATAGCCGGTCTCTTCGAACAGCTCCCGCTTGGCACATGCCAGGGGGTCTTCACCCGGATCCAGCTTGCCGGCCGGGAACTCGGTCATCACCTGGCCGATGGGATAGCGAAACTGGCGCTCCAGCAGGACCCGGCCATCATCGAGCAGCGGCAGCACCACCACCGCGCCGGGATGCACCACGTACTCGCGCGAAGCCTCGCGACCATTGGGCAGGCGCACCATATCGCGCCTGACTTTGAGAAAACGGCCGTCGTAGACCAGCTCGCCACTTTCCTGGCGCTCGAACAGGTGCGACTCTTGGGGATCAATAGGCATAGAAAACCGTCACGCTACGGAAACTGCGCCGGCCTGGCCGGGGCGCGCAATGACTGTACCACCCGCGCGTCCCGGCTCAGGACTTGAACAGCAGGCTGATGCCCAGCAACGCCAGGGCGACAAAGAACCCGTGCTTGAAAGCCCGCTCGCTGATGCGCCGGCGCAGCGCCTGGCCGATCCCCATGCCGATCATCGCCGGCAGCAGGGCCACCAGCGACGCGCCGGCCTGCATGACGCCCAGCTCGCCGTCGTAGATCAGGCCACCGGCCATGGCCAGGGTCGACACCATGAAGGCGATGCCCATGCCTTGCACCAGGGCATTGCGGTCCAGCTGCAGCGCCTGCAGATAAGGCACCGACGGCAACACGAATACGCCGGTGACCGCCGTGATCATTCCGGTCAGCAACCCGCAGATCCCGCCCAGCCGGCCTTCGATCCGCGGCGGCACCCTCAGCACCATGGGCGACAGCCCCAGGGCGGCATAGCAGATCAGCGCGCCGCCCAGCACATTGGCCGCGCCCACGGCGCTCACGCCGGCGAACACCACCACCCCGAGCGCATTGCCCACGCAAACCCCCACCAGCAACGGCGCCAGCCGCCGCGTCAGGCTCACGAACTGCCCACCCGCCGACATCTGCCATATGTTGGTGATCACTGCCGGCACCACCAGCAGGGCCGCGGCCTGCGGCGCGGGCATGGCCATGCTGAGCAACCCCACCGCCACCGTGGGCATGCCCAGGCCAATACAGCCCTTGACGAAACCGGCCAGCAGAAAAGCGCCCAGGATCGCCAGGGACACCAGCCAGCCTGCGTGTGAGAAGAAGTCTGTGAATATCTGCATGATGACGTCATCATGCGACCTGGGGCATACCTTGAAAATGCGGAATACACTGACCCAGCCTTCGTATTTGACAGAGCCTGCGCATGCACTTCGATCTGACCGACCTGAAGCTCTTCCTGCATATCTGCGAGCGGGGAAGCATTACGGCGGGCGCGGCCGCCAGCCACCTGGCGCTGCCCTCGGCCAGCGCCAGACTGCGCGGCATGGAAGCCTCGCTGGGCACGCCGCTCTTTAACCGCAAGCGACGCGGTGTCACGCTCACGCCAGCCGGGCTGGCCCTGACCCACCATGCGCGACTGCTCCTGCAGCAGGTGGCGCATATGCAGGAAGACCTGGGTGACTATGCACTGGGCTTCAAGGGCCGCATCCGCCTGCTGTGCAACACCGCCGCAATTGCCGAGTTTCTGCCCGATCCGCTGGCGCTGTTCCTGAATGCCCATCCCAATGTAGACGTCGACATCCAGGAGCAATTGAGTCACCGGATCGTTCCCGCCTTGGCGCAAGGGGCGGCCGACGTCGGCATCGTCTCCGATGCCGTGGACCTCAGCGGCATGGACGCCCTGCCCTTCCGGCCCGACAAGCTGGAGCTGATCGCGCCTGCCGGCCATGCGCTGACACAGCGCCCTTCGCTGCGGTTCGCCGAGACACTGGACTACGACTACATCGCCCTGGAGGCCAGCAGCGCGCTGTCAGGCTACCTGGATGATCAGGCCGCGCGGGCCGGCCGGCAGATGCGCATCCGGGTGCGCATGCGCGCTTTTTCCGCCATTGCCCGCATGGTCGAGCACGGCCTGGGCATTGCGGTCATCCCGCAATCCAGCGCCCGCCGCCTGCGATTGGGGCCAGGCGTATGCCGCCTGCCGCTGAGCGACCCCTGGGCCGACCGGCGACTGATGCTGTGTGTGCGTGACCTGGCTGCCGCCCCCGGCTATGTGCAAGCCCTCGTACAGGCCCTGCGCGCCTAACCGGGTGGTATGCCACCGCCCCGCTGGCGCAGTGGCGCAAGCAGCTCGCGCAGGCCGTTGTGGTCCAGCTCGTGCATCAAGGCAAGCAATCGCCCGATTTCCCCCTTCGGGAACCCGTTGCGCGCGAACCAGGTCAGGTAGTGCCCCGGCAGGTCGGCAATACGTCGGCCCTGGTACTTTCCAAAAGGCATTTCGCGCTCGACCAACCGCATCAGAAGTTCAGGGTCCACAACCCGCCCCGCTTCATTGCGCCGTTTCGCGGCGCTGCTGCAGCGCGCTCAGGCAGGCCTGCACGCCAGCGGTGCGCTGCTGATTGGAGACCGCCGCGCGGTCGGACACCGCCCGACAACGCTGGTACTCGGCGATGCTCTCGGGGGTATCCCGCGGGGGCTGAGCCGCCGCGGGCACAGGCTCGGCCGTCATGCGCAGCGTCGACGGCGGCGACCAATGCGGCGAATGCGGGGGCTGTGCCCCGGGAAAATCGGCTTGCGCAGTGGTGGGCTGCGCCTGCGCGCCCGCCGCAAAACACAGGGCCGCCAGCAGCGCGGCACGGGAAATGAACGTCATGATGCCTCCTGGCAGTTGGCGCCAGACCGTCCGGCGCGCAGGCTGCCCAAGCGCGTATGCTACTGCGGCCTGATCAATGGGAACCGGCGGCCCAGAAAACCTCACCTCATGTTACGTTTCCGAATACGATCCGCCCCCCGTTCCCGCTAAGGTAGCGAAGCGTATTCCCTCATCTTCGGAGATCCCATGTTCAAAGTCCTCGCCCCGCTCGCCATGACCGTATTGCTGGGCGCGTGCTCGGCCCCCTCGAACACGGTGTCGGCTCCCCCGCCTGACATGCACACCTCCCGCAGCTCGGTCGACTGGGCCGGCAGCTATGCCGGCACCTTGCCTTGCGCAGACTGCCCCGGCATTCGCATCACACTGACGCTCAACAGCAATGAGACGTACGAGCAAAGCACGCTCTACGAAGACCGTCAGGCCAAACCGGAGGTCACGCGTGGCAATTTCCGCTGGCTGCCCGACAACGGCACCATCTTCCTCGAAGGCGAGGACACCCGTTGGCGCGTAGGCGAAAACCAGTTGATGATGCTCGATCAGGAAGGCCAGGTCATCACCGGCGCCCTGGCGGATTTCTACGTGCTCAAGCGCGTCGGCCCCTGAGCGGGCGCACGGCTCAGGCAGCCGCTTCGGGATGGCGCGCCAGCCAGGCTTTCAGCGCCTCCCGATACTCCCCCATGGCCTCGTCATACATATCGTAGACACAGGGGATGCAGCCGCTCTGGCAGCATTCGTTCGGGCCCGGCGCCT
>JAEWJD010000409.1 GCA_023386765.1 Pseudomonadota bacterium
CGCCTGCTGACCCGATTGCTCGGTCAGCAGGCGATATCTCGCTGTCTTCTTCCATGAGGGCTCCTGAAAAGGCGGCCAGCGTCAACGCAAGGCGCCGGATTGCTTGACCATCCAGACCGGCACGGCAGTCAGCACCAGCACCGCCACCAGCTGCACCCACAGCGAACCATCCCAGGACAGCTCGGGCATGACGCGAAAGTTCTGGCCGTACCAGTTGATCAGGGCCGTGCCGGGAATAAAGGCCGCCCACAGCACGCTGAACACCTTGGTGACGTTCAGGTCGCTCATGGCCACCGTCTCACCGGCCGCGCGCCAGTGGAAACGTTGCCGCTCCAGCATGAAGCGCGCGCGGCGCTGAACGCCCTCGATCTCGGTCATCAACTCCTGCACCTGGGCCAGCGCCGACTCACCACGGGCCGGCGCCGAACGGCGCAGGCGCTGCGTGGCCTGCTCGATATCGTCGAGCGACTGCAGCACATACGACAGCGGGGCATTCAGGCTGTTCAGATGCGTATCCACGCTGGACAGATCCTCCACCCCGCGCGTGTTGTTGGTGCCCACGTTGAGCTGGAAGGCGCGGATGGCCTGCAAGGGTGATGACAGATCCTGGTTGATGCGCTCGAGCACCCGCACCGTCTGCGACAACAGCTGATGCAGCAGCACCAGGGCAATGGACTGCGGGCAGTCCACCGCCATGCCTTGCGCCTGCAGGCGCTCCAATGCCTCGCCCGGGCGCAGCAGGGGATAACCCGTCTCCACCGTATACAGCGAGCCGCCGTCATCGGCCTCGCGCCACAACAGATCCGACACCACCAGCTTGCCGCCCTTGAGACGGGTGCAGCGGATGCGCAGGGTGGCGGCCCCGCCCGCGGCCGCCCGCGGCAGCAGATCCACGTCATGCAGGCGACCCAGGTCCTCCAGCGCCTGGAGATCGCCGGCATGCAGGCGCTGCCACGCGGGCAGTTCCTTGATGGCGTTCATCGCATCCACCCTTTGCGTTTGATGTAGAACAGCGGCATGAGCGAGAAGAAACCCGTCAGCCCCATGACCAGCCACTCGCCCCACACCAGCTCCAGCTCCGGCATGTAGGCGAAGTTCTGCCCATAGAAAGCCGCCAGCAGCGTGGGGGGCGTGAACACGGCTGTGACCACCGTGAACACCTTGATGACCTGGTTCTGCTTGAGATCCAGCGTGGTCATCAGCGACTGCTGCAGGTTGCGGATCTTGTCGTGCTGGAAACGGGCATAGCGGCGCAGGCTATGGATGTCCGACAGCAGCATGTTCAGGCTCTGCGACAGCACGGCGCTGCGGGCAAAGCGCCGCAGCCAGCGTCCGGCGCGCGCCAGCATCAATTGCCCTTCGACCATGCGCGCGACCAGTTCCTCCGCCTCGCCCAGGGCGATCGCGGTGCCGGCGATATCGGCCACGCCGGCCTGACGCTTGGACATCTCGAAACCGCCGCTGGCCACCGCCACGGCTTCGCTGCGCGTATCGAGCTGTTCGGACAGCTCGCTGACCGCCGCGCGCGCCGAGTCATTGAGCACCTCGATGAGGGTGAACAACATGGTGGCCGGATCCAGCTTTCGCCCGGCGCGCTGCGCCTGTAGCAACTGCTCGCCGGCCACATCCAGGGCCTCCAGGCGCACATCCTGCTCCACGCTGATCAACTGATCCTCGCCCAACATGAACAGCACGCAGGTTTCCTGGTACTTCTGGTGCTGGCGTATCACCATCTCGACCGGCACCAGCACGAAGCCGGCCTCCTCGATGGCCGCCCGCCCGCGCGTGAGCGACAGGTCGATGCCGTGACGACGCTGCACCGCCGCCAGGGCTTCGCTCTGGCTGGCCGACAGACGCAGCCAGCCGGCCTGCTGCAGGCGCGTATCACCCTGGCCTTGCGCCAGGGGCAACGGGTTCTGAACTTGCTTCACGGTTTAATCCCCCTGCGCGCCGCCGGCGGCGCCCTCTTCGACCACCACGGCCTCCACGCCCTGCTCCGGCATCAGGTAGACGCCATACAGGTGCAGGGCCGCGAAGCTTCCCAGGATCAGGGCATACAACACGATCACGGCCATCATGATCTCGCGTTCAATCTGGGCAGTGCGGGGCCGCTCGGCCCGGGCACGGTCGATCGCCTGGCGGCGCTGCAACGCCGCCGCGTTGTCATCCTGCTGCAGCGTGAGATCGGCATTCCAGACCAGGCCATGCAGGCCGCCCACGGCCAGGGGCGAGACGGCGCTCGATGGATTCAGCTTGTTCGACATCGGAATTCCTCGTATCTGTGACTTGGCCAGGCCCGCCTCCCGCGCGCCTGACCGGATGAGTGGGGTCTAGCGCAACCAGCCGCGCCGCTTCACGTAAAGCAGGGGCAGCAAGGCCAGCACCGCCGTCAGGACAATGATCATGGGCTCGCCGTACTGCCATTCCAGGATCGGCATGTTGGCGACGTTCATGCTGTAGTAGGTCGAGATCAGCATGGCCGGCAGGAACACCGCCGTAATCACCGAGAACACTTTGACGATCTGGTTCTGCTTGACGTTGAGCGCCATGTTGTTGGTGGTCTGCAGCAGCCGCACGCGGTCATGCACGAAACTGACGTGTTCCTCGACCGCCTCGATATCGTCGATCAGCGTATGGAACAGCGGCTTGAGCGGTGCCTGCGCGGCCGGCAGCCGCGCTAGGGCGTGACGCGCGGCCAGGGCCAGCTGCAACTGGCTCTCGATGCAGTCGGACAGCAGCTTTTCCACCTCGCCCAGGTCGAGCTGGGCGGCCACCACATCGCTCACGCCGAAATCGCGGTCGCGCGACTCCAGGCTGTTGAGTACCGAGTTGGTCTGCACCAGGACCTTGCCCAAGTCATGGTTGAGCGAATCAAGCAATTCGTCGGTGGCATCGTTGATGGCCTGCAGGATCACGGCAAAACACTCGAAAGCATCGTTGTCGCGGCCGTCCTGGGCGATGCGCAGTTCGGCCATCTCCAGCGGGGCCGGTGCCGGCGCGGGCTCCAGCGACACCACCGCCTGACGCCCGACGGCAAAAACCACCCGGCTGATCTTTTTCTGGCCCTGCTCCACGCTCAGGAAAGTGATCGGAAAATAGCCGAACTCACCGTCCTGGCTGACGTTGCCCTGCACCGCCCGGACGATATCGATGCCAAGCGAACGCTGGATCTCATCGAGCCGCTGCGTCTGGGTCGCGTCCACGCGCAGCCAGGGGCGGCCCGCATCTCGTTTGTCTATCGTGTTCATGGTTCATCCTGGTTGGACTCTGAAGGAGAATCGGCCTTGATCGCACGGGCGCTTTCATAGAAACCGGCGTGCGATCCGGAGGTGGAAGACGTCTTGGTTTCCAGGTCGTAATTGAAGAAATGCAGGGCAGTCACCGCCAGCACCAGGA
>JAEWJD010000414.1 GCA_023386765.1 Pseudomonadota bacterium
ATCCAGACGCGCCTGGTAACCCACGCCGCGCACGGTCACGATGTCGATCGAGGCATCGGCCAGCTTCTTGCGCAAACGGGAAATAAGCAACTCGAGGGCATTGAGCGATGGCTCATCGGTATCGAACAGTTGCGCCAGCAAACGTTCCTTGAGCACCGTCTGGCCCTGCCGCGTCAGGAGAATCTCCAGCAGCCGGAATTCACGCCGGCCCAGCTCCAGCGGGGTACCCGCGACCGTGACGCCCCGATTGGCCACATCCAGCGTCAGGTTGCCGAACACTGCCGTGCTGGAAGTCTGCCCCGTAGGACGGCGCATCAGCGCACGCAGGCGGGCTTCCAGTTCGCGCAGATCGAAAGGCTTGACCAGGTAGTCATCGGCCCCCAGATCGAGCATGTCGATCTTGTCCTCGATCTCGGCCCTGGCCGTCATGATCAGCACAGGCGCCTCCAGGCCGCCCGCGCGCAACTCGCGCAACACGGCATCCCCCCCTTTACCGGGCAGCGACAGGTCCAGCACCAGGGCATCCCAGGCTTCGGCCCGCCCCCATTGCAGCGCCGACAGGCCGTCGCGCACCCAATGCACGCTGTGGCCGGCATTGCGCAGCTTGCTTTCCACGGCGTCGCCGAGATCCGGGTTGTCTTCCACCAGCAGAATGCGCATGACCCCTCTCGATTTATTTATGTCTCCTCATGGCCGGCGCAGTGTAGCCCCTTGCGCTGTCAAAACGCTGTATGTCTCAAATGGCGGGGAGCAAGGCCAGGCAGAAAACAATAATGAATCTTATTAACTAATCGACATGCCTCGAAATACCAACCAGCCCTACCCTGTTAATGACAATGGATCCCTTTTTCACGGTATGAATTGGGTGCATGAACCGCACTTGATTTTGGGTTTGGAACCCGAATCACGGTAATATTCTCTGACACTCTGCAGGGTCAATTTCCTGCTGCATAAAACCGATAACATCGATCCGCGCGATCCCGCCTCTCACATGACCCCTATTTCTGATCGAAAGATCCGTTTCGCCCTGGTAGGCTGCGGACGGATCTCCAAGAATCATATTGCCGCCATCGCCCAGCACAGCGATCGCGCCGAGCTGGTCGAGGTGTGCGACACCAATCCCCAGGCGCTGCAGGCGGCTGCCGAGGCCACTGGCGCCACGCCCTACGCCTGTCTGACCGATCTGCTGGCCAACAGCCGCGCCGACGCCGTCATCCTGGCCACGCCATCGGGCCTGCACCCCTGGCAGGCCATCGAGATTGCCCAATCCGGCCGCCATGTGGTCAGCGAGAAACCCATGGCCACGCGCTGGGAAGATGGCAAACGCATGGTCAAGGCCTGCGACGAGGCCGGCGTGCGCCTGTTCGTGGTCAAGCAGAACCGCCGTAACGCCACCTTGCAGCTGCTCAAGCAAGCCATCGAGCAGAACCGTTTCGGCCGCATTTTCATGGTGACCGTGAACGTCTTCTGGACCCGCCCCCAGGAGTACTACGATGCGGCGCGCTGGCGCGGCAAGTGGGAATGGGACGGCGGCGCCTTCATGAACCAGGCCAGCCACTACGTGGACCTGCTGGATTGGCTGATCGGGCCGGTCGAGAGCGTGTATGCCTATACCGCCACGCTGGCACGCCGCATCGAGGCCGAGGATACCGGCGTGGCCGCCCTGCGCTGGCGCCATGGCGCCATGGGCTCGATCAACGTCACCATGCTCACCTATCCGCAGAACCTGGAAGGTTCCATCACCGTGCTGGGCGAGAAAGGCACGGTGCGCGTGGGCGGCGTGGCCGTCAACCGGATCGACGAATGGAAGTTCGCCGAGCCGCACGCAGACGACGACAAGATCCGCGACGCCAGCTACGAGACGTCGTCGGTCTATGGCTTTGGCCACCCGCTTTACTACGACAACGTGATCCGCACCCTGCGCGGCGAGTGCGAGCCCGAGACCGACGGCCGTGAAGGCCTGCAGTCGCTGGCGCTGCTGACGGCCATCTACCGCTCGGCCCGCGATGGCGTACGCGTGCCGCTGCCCCTGGACTGACACCATGACCATACATCCCAGCGCCATCGTCGATGATGGCGCCCGCATCGGCGCAGGCACCCGCGTCTGGCATTGGGTCCATATCTGCGGTGGCGCCGAGATCGGCGAGCACTGCTCGCTCGGCCAGAACGTGTTCGTGGGCAATCGCGTGCGCATCGGCGACCGCGTCAAGATCCAGAATAACGTCTCCGTCTATGACAACGTGTTCATCGAAGACGACGTGTTCTGCGGCCCCAGCATGGTGTTCACCAATGTCTACAACCCGCGCGCGGCCATCGAGCGCAAGAGCGAATACCGCGACACGCTGATCCGCCAGGGCGCCACCCTGGGCGCGAACTGCACCATTGTCTGTGGCGCGACCGTCGGCCGCTATGCCTTCATCGGCGCCGGCGCGGTGGTCAACCGGGACGTGCCAGACTTTGCCCTCATGGTGGGTGTGCCTGCGCGCCAGATCGGCTGGATGAGCCGCCACGGCGAACAGCTCGACCTGCCCCTGAGCGGCGACGGCCAGGCCCGTTGCCCGCATACCGGCGACCAATATCGCCTCCACAACGGCGTCTGCCAATTGGTTTGAATCGCATGCAATTCATCGACCTCAAAGCGCAATACCGGGCTCTGCGCGACCCTATCAATGCCCGCATCCAGACCGTCCTCGACCATGGCCAGTACATCATGGGCCCGGAAGTCAAAGAGCTGGAAACTGCTCTGGAGGCCTACAGCGGCGCGCCGCACTGCATCACGGTATCCTCGGGCACCGAGGCGCTGCTGATCGCGCTGATGGCGCTGGGCGTGAAAGCCGGCGATGAGGTGATCACCACGTCGTTCACCTTTGTGGCGACGGCAGAAGTGATCGTGCTGCTGGGCGCCGTGCCGGTCTTCGTCGACGTCGAGCCCGACACCTGCAATATCAAGGTGGCCGACATCGAAGCGCGCATCACGGCGCGTACCAAGGCCATCATCCCGGTCTCGTTGTACGGCCAGTGCGGCGACATGGACGAGGTCAACGCCATCGCTGCCAAGCACGGCATCACGGTGATCGAGGATGCGGCCCAAAGCTTCGGCGCCACCTACAAGGGCAAGAAAAGCGGCAATCTCTCGACCATCGGCTGCACCAGTTTCTTTCCCAGCAAGCCGCTGGGCTGCTATGGCGACGGCGGTGCCCTGTTCACCAACGATGATGCGCTGGCCCAGGCCATGCGCGAGATCCGCGTGCACGGGCAATCGGCCCGCTACTACCATACCCGCGTAGGCGTGGGCGGCCGCATGGACACCCTGCAGTGCGCCATCGTACTGGGCAAGCTGGAACGCTTCGAATGGGAGCTGCAGGAACGCCGCCGCATCGGCGCGCGCTACCAGGAGCTGCTGGCCGACCTGCCCGGCGGTGCACGCACCGTCACCGTGCGTCCTGACCGCGACAGCGTCTGGGCCCAGTTCACGGTGATCGTGCCGCAGCGTGACCAGATCGCCGCCATGCTCAAGGAAGCCGGCATCCCGACCGCGATCCACTATCCGCGCCCCATCCACGCGCAGCCGGCCTACGCCGAATTTGCCGCTGGCGACACACCGGTCTCGGACATGCTGGCCGCCTCGGTCATGAGCCTGCCCATGCACCCCGATCTTGATGCCGCGACCCAGGATCACATCGCCCAGGCCCTGAAAACGGCCTTGAACCAACTCTGATGCCCAAGAAAATCCTCACCGTTCTGGGCGCCCGCCCGCAGTTCATCAAGGCCAGTGTGGTCTCGGCGGCCATCGCGGCCCGGCCGCAGTTGCAAGAGGTGGTGGTCCACACCGGCCAGCACTTCGACGCCAACATGTCGGATGTGTTCTTCCAGGAACTGGGCATGGCCGCCCCGCAACACCACCTGGACATCCATGGCGGCGGCCATGGCGACATGACCGGCCGCATGCTGATCGCGCTGGAGCGCGTTCTGCAACAAGAGCGTCCCGACACAGTGCTGGTCTACGGCGACACCAACTCGACCCTGGCCGGCGCCCTGGCGGCGGCCAAGCTGCACATCCCGGTGGCGCACGTCGAGGCCGGCCTGCGCTCCTTCAACATGCGCATGCCCGAGGAAGTCAACCGGGTCTTGACCGACCGGCTTTCGAGCCTGCTGTTCACCCCCACCGACACCGCCACGCAACACCTGCTGGCCGAAGGCATGGATGCCGCGCGCATCCAGCAGGTGGGTGACGTGATGCTGGACGTGGCGCGTTTTCATGGCGCGCGCACCGGCGAAAATGACGACCTGCTGCGCCGCCACGGCCTGGTGTCAGGGCAGTACATCCTGGTCACCATCCATCGGGCCGAGAACACCGATCATCCGCAGCGCCTGCGCGCCATCGTCGCCGCCCTGCTGGAGACCGCCCGCTCGCAGACCGTCGTCTGGCCCCTGCACCCGCGCACCAAGCAGATCCTGCAGCAGCTGGGCCTGGAACAGGAACTCGCCAGCCGCATCCGGCTGATCGACCCGGTCGGCTATCTGGACATGGTGCGTCTGGAAAAACACTGTGCGCTGGTCCTCACCGACTCCGGCGGCGTGCAAAAAGAAGCCTTTTTCCATCAGCGCCCCTGTGTCACGGTGCGCGACGAAACTGAATGGACCGAGCTGGTCGAGGCCGGCTGGAACCGCCTGGCGCCCCCCGAATCGGCCGAGACCATCGTGCAGGCCGTACAGGCGGCCCTGACAGCCACGCCCGGCCAGATCCAGCCCTATGGCGATGGCACCGCCGCCGTTCGCATCGCCGAGAGCCTCGCCTGATATCCGGGCCGCCGCGATGCTGCAGCGGCCCCTTTATGTCTATCCTCCCGGGACTATGTTCCAACCTGTCGCTCCGATCCGACGCACGTTCGTCAATCTGCCCCGGCGTGGCAAGCAGGTGCTGGCCATCGCGGCCGACACCTGCCTGCTGTTCGTCGCCTTCCAGCTCGCCAG
>JAEWJD010000425.1 GCA_023386765.1 Pseudomonadota bacterium
ACGCGGGCGCGGCCGGCAATGGCGGAAGGCAGCAGGAGTCGAACCTACCTGGGAACGTCTGACGTCCCCAACTGGGTTTGAAGCCCAGCCGTGCCACCGGGCACGCATGCCTTCCCTTGTGCGGCCCAGGGCCGCGACTTCCTATGATAACGATTCGCCCAGGTCCTGTGCAGCCAGGCACCAGGCACTGTCGGGGCGCAGGACGTGGCTGTCGCGCAGCCGCCGCGTATGCCCGCTGCGGTCGAAGAACTCAAGCACCTGGATGGCGCGCTTGCGGCCCAGCCCGGTGCGGTCACGGAACACGCCCGCCTGCACACTGCCTTGCTGCGTACACAGCTCGGTCACCAGTGCGGCCAGCGTCATCACGGTGGCGCGCGGATAGAAGAGATCAGGCACCACCTGGGCCAGCTCGCCGCGCCGCAACAGCTTGCGCAGCAGTTGCCGCATCTCGCCTTCGGGGACGGACAGGGCGCGGCCCAGATCGCGCACCCAGGGCGGGTCAAAACCTCCGGCCAGCAACAATGCCTGCGCCTTGTCTGCCAGCGCCTGTTCCGCCTCGGCCAGGGTGGCACCCTGGCCAGGCAAACGCCACCAGGCCCCCTGGCGCTGCACCTGCTCCTGTTCCGCAGCCGCCTGCAGCACCGCCTGCCACAACGCCACGTCGGCCTGCGGACAAGCCATGCGGCGCAACCGGGCGGCATCGGCGCCGGGCTCATCGGGGAACTGGCGGTGAAACTGCGCCAGCGCCTCCAGCAACGCTGCCTGCAGGGCCTGCCAATGCCGCAGCGTGATCAGCACGCGCCCGCCTGCCTGCCAGCTCGCACCCGGCGGCGCACAATCGGGCAGCACCCCGCCCAGGCGTAACACCTGCTCGCGCGTCAGCCCCAGCGGGGCCTGCGCCAGCAACGCCAGCCAGTCGCCCTTATCAAGGAAACCCACCAAAGCCTGCAGCCAGGCAAGCCGCTGCGGCTGGCGTCGCTTGCGGTCCGGCGCATTCGGGTCCAGCACCCGCGCCCCGCCCACGGTGGCATTGGCCTGCGCATTGCGCAGGATGGCGCGATCGCCCGGCATGGCGCAGACCGGCTGCGCGAATACCAGTTGCACCAACCCCTGTGTGCCGGGCGCAAGCTCGGCGCCCTCCAGTGGCAATGCGTGCGCCAGCTGGTGCGCTGCCCCCAGATGGACATGGACGGGCGTCCAGGCGCGCAGAGCCGCCTCCCCCTGCCAGTGCAACTGGAGATCGACGTGACGGCTCGGGACAAAGCAGCGCGCATCCGCCACCCAGTCGCCACGCGCCACCTCCTGGCGCGCCAGCCCGGGCAGGTTCAACGCACAGCGCTGGCCGGCCGAGCCGCTGGCGCTGGCGCGATTCTGGGCATGGATGCCGCGCACCCGGACAGGCTGTCCGGCGGGCATCAGCCGCAGATCGATCGCTGCATCGTCCAGCCGCAGGCAACCGCCATGCACCGTGCCGGTGACGACCGTGCCATGCCCGGGCAGGGAGAACGCCCGGTCCACCGCCAGGCGGAACAGCCCCTGCGCACCACGCGGCGGCCGGGCCAGGGCCTGCGCCTGCAGCCAATCCTTGAGGGCCGCCACGCCCGCATCGCCCGCGCTGGCTGCCGCCACCGCAAAGCAGGGCGCGCCGTCCAGGAAGGTGCCGCCAGCCAGCCGGGCCACCTGCTCGCGCACGGTCTGCAGACGCGCGGCATCGACGCGGTCAGCCTTGCTCAGGACCACGGCGCCGGCGCGCACGCCCAGCATCTCCAGGATGAAAAGATGCTCGCGGGTTTGCGGCATCACGCCGTCGTCGGCCGCCACCACCAGCAGGCCCAGATCGATGCCGCTGGCACCGGCCGCCATGGTGTGCACCAGTTTTTCATGGCCGGGCACGTCGATGAAGCCCAGCACCTCGCCATCAGGCAGCGGCACATAGGCATAGCCCAGTTCGATGGAAATGCCGCGCGCCTTTTCTTCTTTCAGGCGATCTGTGTCGACCCCGGTAAGCGCACGCACCAGCGTGGTCTTGCCATGGTCGATATGACCGGCGGTGCCGACGATCATGCGGGCAGCGCCGCCAGCTGCGCGGTGAAGTCGTTTTCCTCCCGCGGCTGCAGACAGCGTAGATCGAGCCACAACACGTCATCGGCCACGCGGCCGATGACGGGCCTGGGCAGCCCGCGCAAACGCGCCTGCAGGGCCTGCAGGTGGCGTCCGGCGCGCCCGCTGCCCTGATGGCGTACCGTGAGGCCGCAACTGGGCAGCTGGTCAACCGGCAGGGCGCCGCTGCCGATCTGGCTGAACATGGCCTGCACCTGGACCTGGAAGGCTTCGCCCAGGGCCTGTTGCAGCGGAGCGCACAGGCGCTCGGCCTGGGCCTGCATCTCGGCCTGCGCGCGCGTCAGCAGGCGCAGCGTGGTCAGGCGTTCGGCCAGGTGTTCGGGTGCCCGATACAGGGCCAGCACCGGTTCCAGGGCGGCCAGGGTGAGTTTGCCAACGCGCAACGCGCGCTTGAGCGGGTTCTTCTTGATCTTGCGGATCAGGTCGGCCCGCCCGACCAGCAGCCCGGCCTGCGGGCCGCCAAGCAACTTGTCGCCGCTGAAGGTGACCAGATCGGCCCCCGCCAACAGGGTCTCGCGCACGGTGTCTTCCTTGGGCAGGCCCCATTGGGCCAGGTCCACCAGCGTGCCACTGCCCAGGTCGACCGTGGCAGGCAGGCCATGCGCATGCGCCATCGCGGCCACCTCGGCCACCGGTACGCTCTTGGTGAAGCCGCTGATGGCATAGTTGCTGCAATGCACCTTCATCAGCATCGCGGTACGCGGGCCGATGGCGTTCTCGTAGTCGGCCGCATGGGTGCGGTTGGTGGTGCCGATTTCGACCAGCCGCGCGCCCGCGCGCTTCATGATGTCAGGAATGCGGAAGGCCCCGCCGATCTCGACCAGTTCGCCGCGCGAGACAATCACCTCGCGCCGGTCGGCCAGCGCATTGAGCATCAGCAACACCGCTGCGGCATTGTTGTTGACCACGGTGGCCGCCTCGGCCCCGGTCAGCTCGCACAGCAGATCTTCGACCAGGTCGTCGCGATCGCCCCGCGCACCGCTGTCCAGGTCGAATTCAAGGTTGGCCGGCGCGCTCAGGGCGCGCAGCACCGAAGCGATCGCTTCGTCAGGCAACAAGGCGCGGCCCAGATTGGTATGCAGCACCGTGCCGGTCAGGTTGTAGACCGCCGTCAGGCGCGGCGCATTGCGGCGCGCCAGCTGGACGCCGGTGGCCGCCGCCAACTGCGCCACGGTCAGTTGCGCGCCCGGCAGCGTACCGGCCAGGGCCTGCTCGCGCAGCCCCTGCAACTGCGCACGCAAGGCCGCCACCAGCTGGCTGTGCCCGTAGGTCTGCGCCAATGCCTGGTACTCGGCCTGCTGCAGCAGACGATCCAGGGCAGGGATGTCGCCTGGCCGCGCCGGCGCCGCGCTCATTCGGCAGCCTCCTCGCCCTGCCACAGCAGGGGATTGCCGCTGGCACGCGCATAGCCGGCCTCGCCCATCAGCATGTCCAGCGCCAGGCTGGCCAGATCGTCGGCCACGGCCTCGACCTCCATGTCCTTTTCCTGGTAGAAGATCTTGCGGTAGCTGTGGCAATGATCGCAGGACTCGGCCTTGATGGCCGGCGAACCGCCCTCGATGCTGTGATACGCGATGCCCTGGGTGCTCTCGCACTGGCTGCAGACCACCCGCACCAGATGCCATTCGCAGGCGCACAGGCCGCAAGCCAGGTAGCGCAGGCCCTCGGCCTGGCCGCCCATGCGCACCACGCTGGCCACGGGCAGGCTGCCGCACATAGGGCATACGCCAAAGGGGCTGGCCACCGGCATCTCCTGAGGATCGAAGCGGCAGGCCAGGTCGGTCCAGTAGACCTGCAGGGCCGCCATGATCAGCGGCGCGACAGCGCTGTCCGCCGCCGCGGCGCGCTCCGCCAACAGGACATCGGCCAATGCCTCGATCTCATCCGGACGCTCGCGCAGCGTCTCACGCAGGCGCTCGCACACGGCGCGCGCCGTTGCTGGCGTTTCTGCCGCGGCGGCCAGCGCCTGCAGCAGGCCGTCGAGCAGCGCGCGCCAGGCAGGGTCACGGGGCCAGCCCACGGCTTGCAGCGGAGGCATGCCGTGAGCCTGGGCCCGGTCGATGCCGATGCGATCCGGGCCGGCAAAAGCACACTGATCCAGTGCGGCCTGCTGGGCCTGGGCCAGGGTGGCCAGCAGGCTCAGGTAGCCGCCGATGGGGTGGTCGGGGGCCAGCGCGCGCAAGCGCCGGGCACGTTCGGCGAACACGATCGCGCGCTCGGGCCGGCGCAGACGCGCGATGGCGGTATGGTCCAGGGATTCGATTTCCCCGCGCGGCAAGATACGCTGCAAAAGCTCTCTCCTGAAAAACGGGCAGGGCTGCGGCACCCCTGTGTCGCAGCCCTGCGGCAACCCCGGCAAAAGGGCCTCAAGCAAGCCGACAGGCGGCCTTACTTGCCTTCCGATGAAGGTTTGACCTCGGACCGGAACCAGGCCCGATGATGCTTCCAGGCCCAGCCCCAGGTGACGGTGCCGCGCAACATCGCGCGAAACGAGCCCTTGACCCAGATCGCCGCATAGATGTGCACTATGATCGCGCAAATCATGATGAGCGCAAATGTTGCGTGCAGCACCGAGGCCGCGCGCACCACATCGACCGGGAAATAGATCGAGAAATACTCCCGCCACATGACCAGGCCGGACAGGATCAGGCCCACCATGCTGATCACCAGCACATAGAACAACAGTTTCTGGCCGCCGTTGTAGCGCCCGACCTCGGGCAGCTTTTCCTCGCGGTTGTTCACCACGTCGCCGAACTGGCGCAGCCACTGGACGTCAGCCTGGCTCATGCGGTTGTGACGCCACATGCGCGCGGCGAACACCACGAAGCAGAGGAACATCACCACCCCGATGAAGGGATGCAGGATGCGCGTCCAGGGCCCGCCGCCCAGCAGGGCATACAGCCACGAGAAGGCAGGGTGGAACAACGCCAGCCCCGAGAGGGCCAGCAGGATGAAGGTGATCGCGATCACCCAATGATTGCTGCGCTCGCCGGCGGTGTACCGCTGGATCAGCTTGGGACGATGGGGGTCAGCCATGACGCGCCTCCTCTTCGGCTTTGCGTTCGTCTTCCTCGTCCGTCTCGTTGGGGCCGACACGGATGTAATGGAAGAAACCTGCCAACGCGGTCAGCGCCATCGCCGCCACGCCCAGGGGCTTGGCCACCCCCTTCCAGATCGACACCATGGGGCTGATCTTGGGCTCGGCCGGCAGGCCATGGTAGAGCTGCGGCTGGTCGGCATGATGCAGCACATACATGACGTGGGTGCCGCCCACGCCGGCCGGGTCGTACAGACCGGCCTGCTCGAACCCGCGCGACTTGAGGTCCTCGATCCGCTCGGCGGCGTGCTGCTTCATGTCTTCCTTGGTGCCGAAGACGATGGCGCCGGTCGGGCAGATCTTCACACAGGCGGGCTCCTGGCCTACGGCCACGCGATCCGAGCACAGGGTGCACTTGTAGGCTTTGTGGTCCTTCTGCGAGATGCGCGGCACGTTGAACGGACAGCCGGCGATGCAGTAGCCGCAACCGATGCAGTTTTCTTCGTGGAAATCCACGATGCCGTTGTTGTACTGAATGATCGCGCCCGGCGAGGGACAAGCCTTCAGGCAGCCCGGATCCTCGCAGTGCATGCAGCCGTCCTTGCGGATCAGCCACTCCAGGTCGCCCTTGTCGTTCTCGTACTCCGAGAAACGCATGACGGTCCACGAGTGCTCGGTGAGATCGGCCGGGTTGTCATAGACCCCCACGTTCACGCCGACCTCATCGCGCAGATCGTTCCACTCCATGCAGGCCACCTGACAGGCTTTGCAGCCTATGCACTTGGAGACATCGATCAGCTTGGCGACGCTGCCGGTCGAAGGCTCACGCACCCCGGGCGGCGGGGTGGTGGTGGCGGAGCGGCGTTTGATGTCCAGGGATTGCATCGACATGTCTGTGCTCCTATGCCTTTTCGACCTTGACCAGGAAGGACTTGAACTCGGGAGTCTGGCTGTTGCCGTCGCCCACCACGGGCGTCAACGTATTGGCCAGAAAGCCCGGTTTCGCGATCCCGACAAAGCCCCAGTGGATGGGAATGCCGACCTGGTGCACGGTGCGCCCCTCGATGGTCAGCGGCTTGAGACGCTTGGTCACCAGCGCCACGGCCTTGATGTAGCCGCGGTTGGAAGACACTTTCACGCGTGACCCGTTGGGGATGCCCAGCTCCTTGGCCAGCACGTCGCCGATCTCGACGAACTGCTCGGGCTGCAGGATGGCGTTGAGCAGCACGTTCTTGGTCCAGTAGTGGAAGTGCTCGGTCAGGCGGTAGGTGGTGGCGACATGCGGGAACTGCTCGACCTTGCCCATGGCCGCCAGGGCGTCCTTGAACACGCGGGCCGCCGGGTTGCTCACCGCCAACGGCTGCTTGGGGTGCAGCGGGTTGTACCCCAGCGGGTTCTCGAACGGCTCGTAGTGTTCCGGGAAGGGGCCCTCGGCCAAGCCGGCGCGGGCAAAGAAACGCGCCACGCCTTCCGGGTTCATGATGAAGGGCCCCATGCCATCGGCCGGGTTCTCGTCCGCCTTGAAGTCGGGAACGTCCGCGCCGGTCCAGGCCTTGCCGTTCCAGGCGACCAGACTGCGTCGCGGATTGAAGGGCTGGCCTTGCAGGTCACAGGACGCGCGGTTGTAGAGCACGCGCCGGTTGGCCGGCCAGGCCCAGGCCCAGTTCAGGGTCTGGCCGATGCCGGTCGGGTCGCTGTTGTCGCGCCGCGCCATCTGGTTGCCCGCCTGGGTCCAGGCGCCAGCGAAGATCCAGCAGCCGCTCAAGGTGGAGCCGTCATCACGCAGCTCGGCAAAGCCGGCCAGCTGTTCGCCGGCCTTGCGCAGCACGCGCCCGTCCTTGGGATCGACCAGATCGCTCAGCGCGCGGCCGTTGTATTCCTTGGCCAACTCGACGGCGGTCGGGTTCTCCGGGTGCACGTAGGGCCACCACAGGTTGACGATCGGATCCGGATACGCCCCGCCTTCCTCCTGATAAAGCTGACGCATGCGGGTAAAGAGATCAGCCATGATCTCGATGTCGCTGCGCGCCTCGCCCGGCGGCTCGGCCCCCTTCCAGTGCCATTGCAGCCAACGGCCCGAGTTCACCAGCGCGCCTTCTTCCTCGGCGAAACAGGTGGTCGGCAGGCGGAATACCTCGGTCTGGATCTGCGTCGGATCGACGTCATTGTGCTCGCCGACGTTGCGCCAGAACTCGGAGGTCTCGGTGGCCAGCGGGTCCATGATGACCATGAACTTGAGCTTGGAGAAAGCGCTGGTCAGCTTGGCCTTGTTGGGCGCGGCCGCCAGGGGGTTGAAGCCCTGGGCGATATAGCCGTTCATCTGGCCGTGGTTCATCAGCTCATAGACCTGCAGCATGTCGTAGAGCTTGTCCAGCTTGGGCAGATAGTCAAAGGCCCAGTTATTGTCGGCCGTGGCCGCCGGCCCCCACCATGCCTTCATCAGGCTGACGTGGAACTTCTTGTAGTTCTGCCAGTAGCTCAGCTGATTGGGCCGCAACGGTTTGAGCAGACGCTGGCCGATGTACTTGTCGAAGTCCTGTTCGCCTTCGGCCGGCAGGGTCATGTAACCCGGCAGCAGATTGGACATCAGCCCCAGGTCGGTCAGGCCCTGGATGTTGGAGTGCCCGCGCAGCGCGTTCATGCCGCCGCCGGCCACACCGATGTTGCCCAGCAGCAGCTGCATCATCGCGCCGGTACGGATGATCTGCGAGCCGATGGAGTGCTGCGTCCAGCCCAGCGCGTACAGGATGGTGGCGGCGCGGCCCTTGGTGGCCGTGGACGCCAGCGCCTCGCACACGTGCAGGAACTTATCCTGCGGCGTGCCACAGACGCGCTCGACCAGCTCGGGCGTATAACGCGAGTAGTGGTGCTTGAGCAACTGGTAGACCGTGCGCGGATGCTGCAGCGTCGGGTCGGACTTCACATAGCCATCGGCATCGCGCTCGTAATCCCAGGAGGCCTTGTCGTAGCTGCGCTTCTCGGCGTCATAGCCCGAGTACAGGCCATCCTCGAACGAGAAATCCTCGCGCACGATGAACGGGAAGTCGGTGTAGTTGCGCACGTACTCGTGCTGGATCTTGTCGTTCTCCAGCAGGTAGCGGATCACCCCGCCCAGGAACACGATGTCGGTGCCGGTGCGGATGGGCGCGTAGAAATCGGCCACGGATGCCGAGCGCGTGAAGCGCGGGTCCACGACCAGCAGTTTCGCCTTGTTATGGGCTTTCGCTTCGGTGACCCATTTGAACCCGCAAGGGTGGGCTTCCGCGGCGTTGCCGCCCATGATAAGCACGATATCGGCGTTCTTGATGTCGACCCAATGGTTCGTCATCGCGCCACGGCCAAACGTCGGGGCAAGACCTGCCACCGTCGGGCCGTGTCAGACACGAGCTTGGTTATCGAACGCCAACATTCCCATGCTACGCACGACTTTGTGCGTGATGTAGCCGACCTCGTTGCTGCTGGCCGAGGCGGCCAGCATGCCGGTGGTCAGCCAGCGGTTGACTGTCTTGCCATCATCGGTGCGCTGCACGAAGTTGGCGTCGCGGTCTTCCTTGAGCAGGCGCGAGATGCGTGTGAGCGCCTCGTCCCAGGACATGCGTTGCCAGGTATCGGAACCCGGCGCGCGGTACTCCGGAAACTTGAGGCGATTAGGGCTGTGGATGAAGTCGATCAGGCCAGCCCCCTTGGGACAGAGCGTGCCCCGGTTCACGGGATGATCGGCATCCCCTTCGATGTGAACGATGCTGGCTTTGGCGTTTTTGGCGCCATCTCCAAGGCCGTAGAGCAGGATCCCGCAGGCTACGGAACAGTAGGGACAGGTGTTGCGCGTTTCGGTCATGCGCGCAAGCTTGTACTGGCGCACCTCGGCCATGGCAGTGCCAGGCGCCGCGCCCAACATCACCATGCTGGAGCCGGCCAGCGTGGTTCCTGTCACCTTGAAGAATTGGCGGCGGTTCATGTGGACCATGACGCACTCCCTTCTGGGTGAGAAAAGCGGCGCTGCGGCAGCCTTCGGCGAAGACCCCTGTGGCGTCGCTGTTATTACCAGTATAGGGCGGGCCCCCCACGCCCGCAATCTGACTGCACGGGGTGCGATGTCTGACGCGGCTGCCCAAACGAATGCGCCAGGGAATGCCGGGTATTCGACGCTTTCGTCCCTTCCCCGCACTGCTAGGATGCCGCCAGTCCGTGCCGGGCGGCCCCGCCGCCGCGCCGGCACTATCCGACCCCGAATTTCAGGAGCGCCGCATGCGCCGCCCGCTGTCCCTCGTCCTGCTGGCCCTGGCCACCCACCTCGCGGTCCCGACCGCCATGGCCCAGACCGCCCTGGTCCATGCCACGACCGCCGCGCCGCTGCAACAGGCCGCGCTGGACGCTTATTTCTACCTCTACCCGCTGGTCAGCATGGACCTGGCGCGGCGCCAGGCAGGGGCAGCCGCTGCCGCCGGCCAGCCCGGCGCCGCCGCGCCCAACGCCCTGGGCACGCCGCAAGACGATCAGGCCTGGCCGCATGCCGGCATGCAACAGCTCAGCGGGTGGCTGGACCTGCAGGATGGCCCCGTGGTGCTGGAGATGCCCGCCCCGGAGGGGCGCCAGCACCTGGTGACACTGTATGACCTCTGGAGTGAGGCGTTCGCGGTGCTGAGCAAACGCAGCGCGCCGGCTGCCGCGACGCGCTACGCCATCACGCCGCCAGGCTGGCACGGCGCGCTGCCAGCCGGCATGCAGCGTCTGGACGCCCCGACCGCTCACGTGCGCCTGCAAGGCCTGGCCCCGGGCGGTGCCGACGCCGCCGCCTGGCTGCGGACGTTGCGGCTCACGCCCTGGCAGGCTTGGCAACAGGGCAGCGCCCAATCGGTACAGTTGCGTGCCGATCCGGGCCTGGATACGCGCACGCCGCTGCGCCGGCAACTGGCTGCCATGCCGGCAGACGCCTTCTTCACCTACGGCACCGAGCTGCTGCGCAAGCATCCGCCGCACGCCGCCGACCAGCCCATGCTGGCCAGCCTGCGCCGCGTGGGCATCGTGCCTGGCCGCCAGCTGGCCTTCGACAAGCTCTCGCTGCAGCAACAGCAGGCGTTGCGCTTCGCACACCGCGAAGCGCCCGCTTACCTGGATCTGCCCGGCCAGACGGCCGGGCCGTTGGGCTGGGTGGCCGAACGCGACGTCATGGGCGCCTATGGCAGCGCCTACCTCAAGCGTGCCCGCATGGCGCGCCAGCGCCCGGGCACCGAACTGCCACAGGAAGTGCTGAGCTTCCGGCTGGCGGCCGATGCGATGGGCCAGCCCATCGATCCGCAGGGCCGCTATGTGTTGCGCTTCGAGGCTGATGCGCTGCCCCCGGGCGAGGGGTTCTGGTCGCTGGCCGCCTTCGATGCCGCCGGCCAGCCGCTGACCCACCGTCTGGGGCAGACCAGCCTGAGCGACCGCGACCCACTGCGCTACAACCCCGATGGCTCGCTCGAACTGTATCTGCAGGGCATCACCGTCGCCGATACCGACCGGACCAACTGGCTGGCCCTGGCGCCGCAGACCGCCACGCTGCTGCTGCGCCTGTACCAGCCGGCGCCCGCCGCGCTGTATGGCCACTGGAACCCGCCCGCCGTGTTGCGCGTGGACGACGATGCACAAGCCGCTGCGCAGCCCTAGCGCAGTAGGCTAGGATTGCCTTTTTGCCTTTCTGCGACCCGATATGGACGATGCCTTCAGCCACCAGCTTTCGATGACCATCCTGATGACGCCCGACATGGCGAACTTTTCAGGCAATGTGCATGGGGGCACGATTCTCAAATATCTTGACCAGGTGGCCTACGCCTGTGCCAGCCGCTACGCGGGCCAGTATGTGGTCACGCTGTCGGTCGACCAGGTGATGTTCCGCCAGCCCATCCATGTCGGCGAGCTGGTGACCTTCCTGGCCTCGGTGAACTACACCGGCCGCACCTCAATGGAAATCGGCATCAAGGTCGTCACCGAAGACATCCGCAACAAGCTGGTGCGCCACACCAACAGCTGCTACTTCACCATGGTGGCGGTCGACGAGCAGGGCCAGCCAACCTCCGTGCCGCAGCTGGAGCTGCGCACGCTCGAGGAGCGTCAGCGCTTCGAGGCCGCCAAGCTGCGCCGCGCCCTGCGCCAGGAAATGGAAAACCGGCACGCCGTCATCAAGCAACAGGCGCACTATCCCTGTCCGCCTGATCAGGCCTGAGCTGCGGCGCACATGCCTGGCGGTCGCGGCCGGCCAGGCGTTTGAGGCCCAGCCATTGCTGGGCCCAGAATCCCCGGCCATAGTCGCGCCCACCGGCCTGCGGCAACTGGTCGTGAATGCCGGTCGGACCGTAGTCGCCGTCAAAGCGTGCCGTGCCGAACACCATGTCCCAGAGCGGGAACAGCGGCGCGAAATTGCAGCCGCCGGCCGGGCCCGGCGACGAGGCGTCATAAGCGATCGAATGATGCTGGCGATGGAACCGCGGCCCCACCAGAAGGCGCGACCCCCAGCGTCCGAAACCCACCCGCAGATTGGCGTGCGACAGGCTTTCGGCCAACTGCATGATGACCACGATGGCCACGAACTGGCCCGGTGGCACGCCGATCAGCTGCGACACCAGCACGATCACCACATCACGCAGCATGTCATCCAGCAGATGGTTGCGGTTGTCGCTCCAGCAAGTCAGCTGGCGCTGGCTATGGTGCAAGGCATGCAGCGACCACAACCAGGCATAACGGTGCTGGGCGCGGTGGTACAGATAATCGACCAGGTCGAACACCAGCAGATAGAGCAGCAAACTGGTCCAGGGTCCGTCGGTGACACCGGGCCAGAGCTGATCGAGTTGCCAGCCGTTCATGCCCCACAGGTGCAGCTGCCCGAAGGCCGCATCCCAGAGCGGTTCGACCGTGAAGAACAGCAGGATGCGAAACAGGCCCAGCCGGTGGATCAGGGTGTAGAGCACGTCGACCGCCACTTGCTGGCGGTCATGCACGACCTCCACCGGACGCCAACGCTCCAGCGCGCCAAAACCCAGCGCCAGGACGGCGACCTGGATCAGGCCAACCAGCAACCACATGGTGGCGTCGTAGGCATCCTCGATCAGGCTGGCCATGCCGAGGTGAAACAGCAAGGGCTGCACCGCGGCTTCAAACAGCCATTGCTGGCAGAGGGAGAACCACTGGATGAGCGTGTCCATGACGAATCAATGATGCGAAAGCAGCCACGCCTGGTAATCGGGGTGCTCCTGCAGCGTGGCAAAGCAGAAACCCTTGGCCTTCAGGCCGATGATGAGCGGCTCCAGCACGGCTGGCGCCCAGGGATCGCGGCGCGACCAGATGCCCAGATGCGCCAGCAGGATGTCACCCGCAAGGATGCTGCGCAGCGCCTGCTGCAGCAAGGCCTCGTTGGAATAACGCTCGCTGGGCAGTTCATCGCCCAGAAAACCCGCCGGCGCCCAGCCCACGTGCGCGAAGCCGCAGGCACGCGCCGCGGCCAGCAAGGCCGGCGACGTCTTGCCGCCCGGTGCCCGGAACAAGGGCAGCATCGTCTGCCCGGTCATCTCGGCGAAGCGCTGCACAGGCTGGCGCAACGCCTCGCAATACTGATCGGCCGACCAGCTCTGGGTGACGCCGGCCTGCGGCCCGGCGCTGGGGCGTACCCGAAAGCCGCCTTGCGGCAGATCCGCGCGCCAGTACACATGGTCATAGGTGTGGGAAGCGAAAACATGACCGCGCGCGGCCATCTTGCGCCACCAGGGAGCCCACTGCGCATCCAGGCTGGCGCCCCCGTCCAGGGTCTTCTCGTTGGCGAGAAAGAAGGTGGCACGCACATCCTGGCGTGCCAGCACGTCGGCCACCAGTTCGGCCACCCCCATGTGACCGGTGTCGAAGGTCAGGTAGACCGGCTTGTCGCAAGCCGCCGCCCCCGCCTGCGAAAGGACCGGCGCCATTGCCAGGCACAGCATGGCGCCGGCCCGTCTGGCGCCATGCGTCCTGCGCGCGTCAACGCATCGGCGCATGATCGAGGGTCCAGACGCCATGCGGCGACTTGCCCACGCGGACTTGCTGGCTGACCTTCTTGGTATCCAGATCGATGAAGGTCAGCTTGCCGGCCCAGCGCGAGGTCACCAGCAGTTGCTTGCCGTCGGCGGTGATGTCCATGCAATCCGGGCCGCCCGGCGCCGCAAAGGTGTCGGTCACCTTGAGCGTGTCCAGGTCGATGCGGCTGATGGAGTTGGCCCCGCGGTTGCTCACAAAGAGATGGCGGTCGTCGCCCTGGCCGCGGAACGCGTGCGCGCCGGCGCCGGTCTTGATGCGTTCGATCAGCTTGGGCGGCTGGGCCGTCAGGTCATAGGCTTCGACATAGCTGTCGCCCGTCAGGGCAACCAGCATGGTCTTGTCATCACGCGTGAGGAACACATCGGCTGGCGTGCTGCCGACCGGCAGCGCCCACAGCGGCTGCTGCGTGTTCAGATCGATGGCGATGACCTCGTTGCTGTCCTGCAGCGTGACATAGGCCACCGTGCTCTTGCTGTCGATGGCAATGTGGCTGGGCGTCTTGCCGGCCGGCACCCGCTTGGCCAGCGTCAGCTCGAAACCCTGGCCCGGACCCAGCGGCTTGTAGGCATAAATGTCGATATGGTCCAAGCGGTTGGCGGCCGTGACGAACCACTTCATGTCAGGTGAGAAGCGCAGGTGGTAGGGATCGACGATCCCGGTCAGCGTGCGCTGAACTTCGCCGGTGCGCGGATCCAGCTGGGTGATCGAGTCGCCCAGCGCATTGGCCACCAACAGCGATTGACCATCGGGCGTCAGGTAAAGATGGTGCGGTTCTTTGCCGGTCGGCACACGTCGCAGCTCGGTGTAGCTGACCGGATCGATGACACTCACGTTGGCATTGAGTGAATTGAGCACGAAGATCGGCGCAGGGCCGGCAACGGCCGCAAGGCTCAGCGCCATCCCCGCGCTCGCCAGCGCGTAACGGAACAGGGGCAGGGGGTTCAAGGTCTGAAATACCTAAAAGGACAGACGTCGGCGAGCGCCGGCGTCTGCGCATTTTGGCATAGGACTATGGTGGAAAAACGGTCCGCCCAGGGCTGTTGCTGACCTGCAACAAGGCGTATCGGAGACGGCTGAACGCGGGGCGCGGGCCCTGCCGGCCATTGGGGACAAAAACCTATTGCGGTTTTCTGCTCATTTTATAGAATGAGAGCAATTTTCATTCGCATTGGTACATAGCAGTGTCCTATTCCAGCGCCACCCAGGACGAGGTTCACCGTCTTTATGCCGATCACCATGGCTGGTTGCAGGGCTGGTTGCGCAAGAAGCTGGGCAACCACGCCGATGCTGCCGACCTGGCACAAGACACTTTCGTACGCGTACTGCGTCAACGCTACGAACTGCCCGGCCTGCGCGAGCCACGCGCCTATCTGGTCACGATCGCCGGGCGGCTGCTGCTGAACCACTATCGCCGCCGCTCGCTCGAGCGTGCCTACGATGACGCACTGGCGGCCATGCCGCCCGACCATGCCCCCTCGCCCGAGCACCGCCTGCTGATCCTGCAGACCCTGGACCAGATCGACGCGCTGCTGGCCGCCTTGCCTGCCCGTACCCGCAGCATCTTCCTGCTGGCCCAGATCGAACACCTGCCACAGGCCGAGATCGCTGCAAGACTGGGCCTGTCGGTGCGCACGGTGCAACGCCACATCCTGCAGGCCTACGAGCAATGCATCATGGCGCTGGATGCCCCATGAGCGCCGTGGCCCCGATCGATCGCCGCGTCGCACGCGAAGCCGCTCGCTGGCTGCTGCATCTGTCTTCCGGGCAGGCCAGCCTGGACGACACGGCCGCCTGCGACCGCTGGCGCGCCAGCAGCGCCATGCACGAGCAAGCATGGCAACGTGCCCAACAGATCCGGCACCTGCTGGGCGGCCTGCCGCCGGAGCTGGCGCGTGCCACGCTGGGCCGCCCGAACGACGCCCGGCGCACCGCGCTCAAGACCTTGGCTGCCCTCATCGTCGCGCCACCCGTGGCCTGGGCCGCCTGGCGCGGCGGCGAAGCCAGCGGACTGCTGGCCGATGCCCGCAGCACGGTCGGCGAGCGCCGCACCCTGACCCTGGCCGACGGCACCCCCGTGCGCCTGAACAGCGACAGCGTTGTCGACCTGACCAGCAACGGCCTGCTGCTGCGTCGGGGCGAGGTCTATGTGCAGGCCGGCGCAAGCCCGAGCGTGACCGCCAGCCGCAACGGCGAGGTGCGCGCCCGCCTGGCGCGCTACAGCCTGCGGTTGTTCGACAGCGGCGCTCAGCTGACCCTCTACCAGGGGCAGGCGTGGCTCAAGCCGCGCCTGCGCACCGGCCAGACCCTTCACGCACCGGCAGCCGTCTGGTTCGATGCCACCACGCTGCGGCCCCTGGCCCCGCCGGACGACACCGAGCCGGCCTGGCTGCGCGGCGTGCTGCGCGCCGACGACCTGCCGCTGGCTGAATTCGCCACCGAACTGGCGCGCTACCGCCCGGGCCTGGTGCGTTGCGATCCGTCGGTGGCGGCATTGCGGGTATCGGGCGTTTTCCAACTGGACAACACCGACGGCATCCTGCGGGCGCTGCCCGCCTTGCTGCCCGTCAGCGTGCGCTACCGCAGCGCGTACTGGGTCGTGATCGGCCCGCGTGAGGCCTGAATGGGTGCTGTTACAAAAAAGCGGGGCAAATTTTGTCCGGTTTGAGCGCCTCGCGGGTCATGGAAGGTAACGGCAACCTCATACCTCCATCGGAACGACCACATGGCACCCGTCTCTCCCCCTTGCGCCAAAGCGGGCGCAGCTCCCCTGCTGGCGCGTTGCAGCGCCGCCACCCTGGCCGCCCTGTTGCTGGGCCTGACGCTGCCTGCCCAAGCCCGGGCCGAGAATGTCGTCCGACACCATTACGCGATCGCCGCGGCTCCCCTGGGCGAGGCGCTCACGCGCTTTGCCGAACAGGCCGGCATCACCCTGCTGTACGAACCGGCGGCCGTGGCAGGCCTGCACAGCCCCGGCCTGCAGGGCGACTACAGCCCCGAGCAGGCCCTGCAGCGCTTGCTGGCGGGCAGCCCCCTGAGCGCCACGCGCCAGGCCGGCGGCGCCTATGTACTGCGCTCCGGCGTGCCGCTCTTGCAGCCCATTTCGGTCGAAGGCGAATTGCCGCGCCAGGAACCTGCCTGGGTCAGCACGATCTCGCGCCAGGCGCTGGACACCGCCATGGCGCGTAGCTGGAGCGATGTCGGCAAGCGGCTGGAGCCGGGGGTGGCCTTCAACCGCCAGAACAACAGCCTCAACATCCGGGGCCTGGACCAGGATCGCGTGGTGGCCCGCATCGACGGCATCCGCCTGCCGTTCCTGGACGACGGGGCGCGCGGCGTGAAGGGTGGCCTGGATGCCGTGGACTTCAACAGCCTGTCGCGGCTGGACATCGTGCGCGGACTGGACTCCGCCAAGACCGGCTCGGGCGCGCTCGGTGGCGTGGCCGAACTGCGCACCCTGGAGCCCGATGACCTGCTCACGGAAGGGCGCCGCTTCGGCGGTCTGGCCAAGCTCGACTACGACTCGGCCGACACCAGCCGCAGCGCCAACGCAGCCCTGGCCGCCCGCGTGCATGACAACACCAGCTGGCTGCTGCAGGCCGGTGCACGGCGCGGCCATGCGCTGGACAACCGGGGCGACATCGGCGGCTATGGTGCCGCGCGCAGCGAACCCACCCCCGAGCACTACCACCAGGAGCAGTTCCTAGCCAAGGTGCAGCAGCGCATCGACGGCGGCCATCGCCTCGGCCTGACGGGCGAATACTTCAAGCGCACCGCCGACCTGGACAGCATGTTCGAGCAGGGCAACGGCACCAGCTATCTTTACGGGGAAAACAGCACCCGCAAAACCGCCAAGCGCGAACGCGTCTCGCTGGACTATCAATATGCCGCGCCCCAGGCCGGCGGCCTGATCGACAGCGCCAAGGCGGTGCTCTACTGGCAACGCCTGACGCTGGGCCAGGCGCTCAACGGCGAGCGCGGCGTAGATGCACGCGCCAACGCCATCAAGGGCGACCCCTACCGCTACGGTTTTCCCAACGGCGCCTTCGGACGCGACAACACCATCCGTGAAACCCGCTTTGGCGCAAGCGGCGAAGTCAGCCGCCAGTTCGAAGGGGCCGTCACGCAGCGCCTGACCCTGGGCGGTGAATGGATCGGCAACCGCAGCGAGCAGTACTCCGGCGGCTATGACAATTGCCCCCCCATCCCGCCCGGCCTGGCCTCGCCCATGGGGCCGCGCGCCTGCGACATCCTGCACACCAATCAGGCCGACATGCCGCGCGTCAAAGGCAGCCAGTTCGCGCTGTGGGTCCAGGATGAATTCGGCTTCGGCGGCGGGCGCTACACGCTCACGCCCTCGCTGCGCTACGACCACTACGAGCAAAAACCCCAGGCCGGCGCGGGCTACGACAACAACAGCAACGCGGCAGCAAGCCTGCCGGGCGCCTCTTCGGGCGGACGCTTCTCGCCCCGTTTGCTGGGCACCTGGAAGGCCCGTGAGCAGGTCACGCTCTATGCGCAATACGGCTTTGCCTACCGCGCCCCCAATGCCAGCGAGCTCTATACCAACTACGGCGGCCCCGGGACCTATCTGCGCGTAGGCAATCCGGCGCTCAAGGCCGAAACCAGCAAGGGCTGGGAACTGGGCGCCAAACTGGGCGACGACACCCTGGGCGGTTCGGTGGCGGCCTTTGACAACCGTTACCAGAACTTCATCGACAAAGGCGTGGCGCTGGATCCGGCTTCGCCGCAATGGCAACCCGGCTGGACCGGTCTCTATCCGATGGGCGTGACCGGCACGGTCAACCGCGACCGGGTGCGTATCTATGGCGCCGAAGCCTCGGCGCACTGGAACTTCGCCCCGGGCTGGCGCAGCTGGGCCTCGCTGGCCTGGGCGGTTGGCAAGGATCAGAGCACCGGGCGCCATGTGAACTCGGTGCCGCCGCTCAAGGCCATCGTCGGATTGGGTTACAGCCGCGAACAATGGGGCGTGCAAGCCCAACTGACGGCTGCCCGCCAGCGCGATCAAGTCGAGTACGGCGCATCGGCCGCCAACCCTGACTTCCGGGCCCCCGGTTATGGCGTGACCGACCTGATGGCGTACTGGCGGCCGGCCAGCGTCAAGGGCCTGCAGTGGCAACTGGGTATATTCAACCTGTTCGACAAGAAATACTGGGAAGCCATCAACGTTCCCACGGCCGGGGCCATGCCGCTGCCGCGGCCGGCCGACTGGTACACCGAACCGGGGCGCAGCGCGCGTCTGTCGCTGACCTATCAATTCTGACCCCCCCTGGCTCGGGCGGGGTCGCCCCCGTCCGCCGGACTTAGGAGAAAGCCGCATGACCGATCAATCATTCGCCGAACGCGCCGCCGCCCTGCGTGCCCGCCATGACGCCCTTGTCGCCGGCCAACCCGGACAACGCGCCCGCAATGCCGCCCAGGCCCTGGGCGTGAGCGAAGCCGAGTGGGTCGCCGCCGGCTGTGGCGCGGCCCGGGTCACGCGCCTGATGGGCGAGCCGCAAGCCATCTTCCGCGAACTGGGCACCTTGGGCGAAGTGATGGCGTTGACCCGCAATGCCTGGTGCGTGCACGAGCGTCACGGCCGCTACGAAGACATCCAGGCCAAGGGCCCCGTGGGCCTGGTGCTCGGGCCCGATATCGACCTGCGGGTGTTCTTTGCCCACTGGAAGTCTGCCTGGGCCGTCTCACAAGACGGCCGAGACAGCCTGCAGTTCTTCGATGGCGAGGGTGTGGCCGTTCACAAGGTCTACCGCCTGGAGCAGACCGATGCCCAGGCCTGGGAAGCCCTCGTCGGCCGCTTTGCCGCCGAGCCGGCCTGGCCGCAGATGGCCGCCATCGAGGCCTCCCAGGAGCTGTCCCAGGCCGAGGACCCGCAGGCCTGGCGCGACGCCTGGCTGGCCATGACCGACACGCACGAGTTCTTCCCCCTGCTGCGCAGGTTCAAGCTCAGCCGGCTGGCCGCCCTGCAGGCGGCCGGCAGCGACCTGGCCCAGCCGGTGCCGGCCGACGCCGTCGAGCGCATGTTGACCCAGGCGGCCGCCAGCGGCCTGTCCATCATGTGTTTCGTGGGCAACCGCGGCATGATCCAGATCCATACCGGCCCGGTGCAGACCCTGCGGCGCACCGGCCCCTGGTTCAATGTGCTCGATCCGCGATTTAATCTGCACCTGAACACCGACAGCATCGCCCAGAGCTGGGTGGTCAACAAGCCGACTTCCGACGGTTGGGTGACGTCGCTGGAACTCTATGCGGACAATGGTGATCTGATTGTGCAATTCTTTGGCGAACGCAAACCCGGCAAACCGGAATTGCCTGCCTGGCGCGAGCTGATGCTCGGGTTGTGCGCGCAGCCGCTGGCCGCTTGAGGTATCTATGAAGAGACTGCTGGGCGTATTGATGGGAGCCTGCCTGGGCCTGACGGCGCAGGCGGCCGAACGCGTGGTGACGCTGGGCGGCAGCGTCACCGAGATCGTCTATGCCCTGGGCCAGCAGGACAAGCTGGTGGGCAACGATCAGTCCAGCATCTATCCGGAAGCGGCCACCCGCCTGCCGCGAGTGGGCTACTACCGCAACCTGCCCCTGGAAGGCGTGCTGGCGCTGCGCCCGGACCTGGTGCTGGCCTCCGAGCAGGCCGGCCCGCCTGACACCCTGGAACGGTTGGCCGCTGCCGGCGTCAAGGTGCTGCGCGTCTCCGACGCGCCTTCGCTGCAATCGCTGGAGACCCGCATCGGCCAGATCGCCGAAGCCTTGCAGGTGCCCCAGGAAGGAGAACGGCTGCTGACACAGGTTCGCCAGGATCTGCAACAAGCCCAGGCGCTGCCGGACGCCGGCGCCAGCGCCGCCTTGCTCATGAACCGCAGCGGCACGCCCCTGGCCGCCGGCGGCGACACCGCTGCCAGCCTCGTGATGGCACTGGCAGGCCTACAGAACGTGCTGCAGGCACAGCAGGGCTACAAACCCGTATCGGCCGAAGGTATCGGCGCGCTGGCGCCTCAGGTGCTCATCGTCACCCGCTCCTCGGCCGACGCCTCGGGCGGCGTGCAGGCGCTGGCCCGCAGCCCCGGCCTGGCCCAGACGCCGGCCGCGCAACGCGGCTGCATCGTGGTCATGGATGACCTCCTGGCCCTGGGCACCGGCCCGCGCCTGCCGCAGGCCGTACGCTTCCTGAAACAGACCCCCTGCATCCAGCATGTCCGCCCTGACTGACCCGGCGCGACGCGCACGCTGGGTATTGGCCGGCCTGGCGCTGGCGCTCATCGTCGTGCTGCTGCTGGCCACTGCCAGCGGCGCCGTCCCGATTCCCCTGACAGCCCTGCCGCGCCTGCTGGCTGGCCCGCTCCAGGGGCAGGATGCCTTGTGGCACAACATCATCTGGGATATCCGCCTGCCGCGCGTGCTGTTCGCGCTGATGACCGGCGCGGCCCTGGCACTGTGCGGGGCCGTGATGCAGGCGCTGTTTCGCAATCCGTTGGCCGAACCGGGTCTGGTGGGTATTTCCCTGGGTGGCGCGCTTGGCGCAGTGGCCGCCATCGTGCTGGGTGCCGGCGGCTTCGCGCTGACCGCCGGCGCCGCCTTTGTCGGCAGCCTGCTGGCCACTGCCTGCGCCTATGTGCTGGGCCAGCGCGCGCCGGGCGTGGCCGGGTTGCTGTTGGCCGGTATTGCCATCAATGCCATCTGCGGCGCCTTCATCGGCCTGTTCACCTTCATGGCCAACGACGCCCAGCTGCGCGACCTGACCTTCTGGAACATGGGCAGCCTGGGCGCGGCGCGCTGGTCGCTGCTGGGCTTTCTGGCCCCCTGGACGCTGTTCTGGTGCTGCTGGTTGATGCGTCAATGGCGGCCGCTCAATGCGCTGTTGCTGGGCGAGCGCGAGGCCCAGCACCTGGGCTTTGCTCTGGCCCGACTGCGCCGGCGCCTGATCGTGGTCACCGCATTGGTGGTCGGCCCGCTGGTGGCCGCCACGGGCGGCATCGGTTTCGTGGGGCTGGTGATTCCCCTTCTGGTACGCTTGGTGCTGGGCGCCGATCATCGCTGGCTGCTGCCGGCCAGCATGCTGGCCGGCGCACTTGCCCTGGCCCTGGCCGACTGGCTGGCACGGCTGGTGGTGGCGCCCGCCGAGCTGCCCATTGGCCTGGTCACGGCGCTGGTGGGCGGCCCCTTCTTCCTGTGGCTGCTGGCTCGCGGACGCCGAATCGGATGACCCTGCACGCACAAGACCTCACCCTGTCCCGAGGCGGCCAGCGCATCCTCAGCGGAGTATCGCTGACGCTGCAGCCCGGCACCATGCTCGGCCTGCTGGGTGCCAACGGGGCTGGCAAATCCACCTTGCTGGCGGCGCTCAGCGGCGAACTCAGACCCGAATCGGGCAGCGTACACCTCAACGGCCAGCCACTCGCGCAGCTGGGTGCCGCGCAACAGGCGCGCCACCGTGCCGTCCTGCCGCAGAAGCCATCGCTCTCCTTCGACCTGGGTGTGCGCGAAGTGGTCGCCATGGGCGCCTACCCCTTTCCCGAGCTCAGCCCCGGACAGCTCGAACAACTCTGTAGGCAGGCGCTGCACCAAGCTGGCGTGGGCCACCTGGCGCAACGGCGCTATCTCGAACTGTCGGGCGGCGAGCAGCAGCGCGTGCAATTCGCCCGCGTGCTGGTGCAATGCCAGGCCGTTCCTGGCGGGCAGCCGCGCTATCTGATGCTCGACGAACCCATCTCCAATCTCGATCCCCGACATCAGATCGATCTGCTGCGCACGGCGCGCGATCTGGCGCACGAGCAGGGCGCGGGGGTGATGGTCATTGCGCATGACGTCAACCTGGCCGCACATTGGTGCGATCGCCTCATGCTGCTGGCCGATGGCGCAGCCGTTGCCGAAGGCACGCCGGCCGACGTCCTGACACCCGCGAATCTGCAGCGTGTCTATGGCGTGGCCGCCGACGTGCTGCCGCATCCGCGCGACCCCGGCGCGCTGCTGGTGCTCATGCGCTGACGCGCGCTGCCCGGACAGGCGCCCGGGCGGCGAGTCCGGTCCCGGGTCGCAGCGACACCGCGCCGCGTCGCGGACCCGCTTGGCCTTCCGAGGCGCGCTCAGCCGGCCGCGAGCAGCCAGGCGTCGGCAGCTTCGAGCTGGGGTTCGCTGAACACCGGCAAGCCTGCCTCGGCCAGGCAGGCGGCCGTCACGCCCATGGCCGGCACCCGGGCACCCTGGAAGCGGCCGTCATAGATATAGCCGCTGCCACAGGAAGGGCTGCCCTCCTTGAGAACCGCCACGGCGATATCGTGGCGGGCCACCAGCGCGAGCGCCTGGCGTGCCCCATCCAGAAAGGCCGCGCTGACATCGCCGCCATCACGCACACGTACACGCGCCAGCCCCTGCCACACCGCCTGCCCATCGGCGCCAGGCTCGATCTCGGCGGCCGGACGCGGAATGGGCAGCCCGCCCGCCACCTCGGGGCAGAGCGCCACGATGCGGCCCTCGTCGGCCCAGCGCTGCAGGATGGGGTGCGCACGCCCGGCATCGCGCCCGTCATAGCGCACGGGTTGGCCCAGCAGACAGGCACTGACGAGTACGCGCTTCACGATCCGGCCCTCATGGCTGACGTGGATCGCGACCGCCCCGGCGATCCCTGCCGGCGAATCTGTGTCGCGCGGGCGGCCGACGCGCCACCAGCAGGTGGCGGGGAAGGGGGCAGGAAGGCATCGGCCCGGTCGGGGCCGGCGGGGTAGGCGAAGAAAATACTGACGGTGCTCACGGCTATCCTGGCGTCATGGCGCGAGCCACTATTTTCCCCGAAAACCCCTGTGACAGGCACGGCTCCGCTGGGGCAGCCAGCGCTGCCTGGCGGAATTCAAGCGCAAGCGACGGGATGCGCCAGCGCGCACGGCGGTCTAGACTGGGGTCGAACCTTTGTCTTGTAGCCATGCCCGACGATCTCGCCCGACGCATCGACCAGCGCCTGTCCACCCATGACTGGGAGGCGCTGCGCCGCCAACTGGACCAGCATGGCCGGGCCACGCTGCCCGGGCTGTTGCGTGCGGCCGAGTGCCGCGCTCTGGCACAGGCCTACGACGCCCCGCCCGGGCGCTACCGCCAGCGCATCGTGATGGCGCGCCACGGCTTTGGCCAGGGCGAATACCAGTATTTTGCCTATCCCCTGCCACCGGCGCTGACGCTCTGGCGTGCGGCGCTGTATCGCCGCCTGGCGCCCCTGGCGCATGACTGGGCGGCACGCCTGGGCCAGACGGCCGACTTTCCGCCGGAGCATGCCGATTACCTGGCCCGCTGCCACGCCGCCGGCCAGACCCGGCCGACGCCGCTCATCCTGCGCTATGGGCCCGGCGACTACAACTGCCTGCACCAGGACCTGTACGGCGCATGGGTCTTCCCCCTGCAATGCGCCGTGCTGCTGTCACAGCCCGGGGTGGATTTCGAGGGAGGAGAATTCATCATGACTGAACAGCGCGCCGGCCATCCTGCGCAGGCCGACGTGGTGCCGTTGCAGCAGGGCGATGCGCTGGTGTTCGCGGTACGCCACCGGCCGGCGGCGGGCGCGCGCGGCTGGCACCGGCGCGCGCTGCGCCATGGCGTCAGCACGGTGCACCGCGGACAGCGCCATACGCTGGGCATCCTTTTTCACGACGCATCCTGACATGCAGGCCGACCTGTTCGCCGCCCCCGATACCCACATCCCCCTGGGCCCGCAGGCCTGCGTGCTGCCAGGCATGGCCCTGCCGCAAGCGCACGCCATTCTGGCGGCCCTGCAGGGCATCGAAGCGCTGGCCCCGCCGCGCCACATGACCACGCCGGGCGGTTTCCGGATGTCGGCCGCCATCACCAACTGCGGCCAGCTGGGATGGACCGCCGATCGCCAGGGCTATCGCTACCGCCCCGACGATCCGCTCAGCGGCAGGCCCTGGCCGCCCATGCCGGCCCTGCTCCTGGCGCTCGCGGCCGACGCCGCCGAACAGGCCGGTTTTGCCGGCTTCCGGCCCGACGCCTGCCTTATCAATCACTATGCGCCCGGCGCGGGCATGAGCCTGCATCAGGACCGCAATGAGCGCGACTTCGACGCGCCCATCGTCTCGATCTCGCTGGGTCTGCCGGCAACCTTCCTATTCGGGGGCCTGCAACGCAACGCCAAGCCTGGGCGCATCCTGCTGCAACATGGCGACGTCGCGGTCTGGGGTGGCGCCGACAGGCTGCGTTTTCACGGCGTACTGCCGTTGGCCGACGGCCTGCACCCGCAACTGGGCCGCCAGCGCATCAACCTCACGCTGCGCCGAGCAGGCTGACCGCATGCGTCTGCAACGCCACCACCTCGACACTCCCCTGGGCGCCGCGCTGCTGGTCAGCGATGCGCAGTTGCGCATCCACGCGCTGGAGTTCCTGGATGCACCGGCACGCCGCGCGCGGCAGGCGGGCTGGCTGGCACTGCCCGAGGCCTGCGCCCCTGACACCCTGACCCAGGCCCTGGCAGCCTACTTCGCCGGCCGCCTGGATGCCCTGCAGGCCGTGACCCCGCATCTGGCCGGCAGCGATTGGCAGCAGACGGTGTGGCAGGCTGTCAGCCGGATTCCGCCCGGACAGACACGCAGCTACGGGACGCTGGCCGCGCTACTGGGCCGCCACCCGCGTGCCGTGGGCAATGCCAATGCCGCCAACCCCATCGGCCTGGTCATTCCCTGCCATCGCCTGGTCGGCCACGATGGACGGCTGGCCGGCTATGCCTGGGGGGTGGCGCGAAAAGCCTGGCTGCTGCGCCACGAAGACGCCTGCGGAATTCGATCGCAAGCGGCGGAGTGCGCGGGGTCAGCAGCCCCCGTAGAGTGCAGTCATCCCGATCCCTATGCGAGTGCGCCATGAGTGCCAATGCCACCGAAACCGATCCGCGCTGGGCCGCCGTGCTGGCCCGCGATGCCCGCGCTGACGGGCAGTTCGTCTATGCCGTGAAAACCACGGGTATCTACAACCGTCCCAGCAGCGCCGCGCGGCTGCCGCGCCCGGAAAACGTCGAATTCTTCACCAGCGCGCAGGCCGCCGAAGCGGCCGGCTACCGCCCCAGCAAGGCGGCCGATCGGCTGCGGGTGGATCAGGCCCATGCCGACTGGGTGGCCCAGGCCTGCCGCCGTATCGAAGCCGCCGAGCAGCTGCCCTCGCTGGCCGTGCTGGCGCAAGAGCTGGGCGTGAGTTCCTATCATTTCCACCGGGTCTTCAAGGCCGCCACCGGACTGACTCCGCGCGCATATGCGCAGGCCCACCGCGCCCGCCGGGTCCGCCAGGAGCTGTCGGGCGGCACGCCGGTCACCGAGGCGCTATATGCGGCCGGCTTCCAGTCCAACAGCCGTTTCTACGCGGCCGCCGACGGGATGCTGGGCATGACCCCCCGCGACTATCGGGCCGGCGGGGTCAATGCCGCCATCCATTTCGCCATCGGCCAATGCTCGCTGGGCGCCATCCTGACGGCGCAAAGTGCGCGGGGCGTCTGCGCCATCCTGCTGGGCGATGACCCCGCCGCCTTGCTGCAAGCGCTGCAGGATCGTTTCCCCAATGCCGAACTGATCGGGGCCGATGCGGGCTATGAGTCTGTGATGGCGGCCGTCGTGGGGCTGATCGAAGCGCCCGGTACACCCTTGGCGTTGCCGCTGGATGTGCGCGGCACCGCTTTCCAGCAACGGGTGTGGCAGGCCCTGCGCCAGATCAAACCCGGCGAGACCGTCTCCTATTCGGAACTGGCACGGCGCATCGGCATGCCTCAGGCTGCCCGGGCCGTCGCCCAGGCCTGCGGCGCCAACCTGCTGGCGGTGGCCATCCCGTGTCATCGCGTGGTGCGCAACGATGGAGCGCTGTCGGGTTACCGCTGGGGCGTGGCGCGCAAACGCGAGCTGCTGCGGCGCGAACAGACCGGCACGGCCTGACTCATGGACCCGCTGGAAACCGATCTACTGCGGCAAGGCTGGGCGCTGCTGCCCCAGCCGCTGGATGACGCCGCACGCGAGGCGCTCAAGGCCGGCAGCCTGCCTGACTGGGCCGGCGCCGTACGCGAGCGCCTGCAGGCCATCGCGCAACCCTGGCGCATCGGCCGGATGCAGGCACGCCAGCCGCGCCTGGCATTGCAGTGGCAAGAGGCCGGCCAGGCCCTGCCCTTGACGGCCAGCGAAGCGCCTGATGGCTTTGCCTTGCATCTGGTGATGCTGCTGTCGGCGCCGGGCCGGGACTTCGACGGCGGCCACACGCTGGCCGTGCAACAACGCCCAAGACAGCAATCGCGCCCGATGGTCCTGCCGCTGACCCTGGGCAGCGTGGCCGTCTGCGCCAGCGCGCGCCACCCGCTGGCGGGCCGCCCGGGTGCGGTCACGTTGCGGCTGGGTGCGGGCACGGTGTTGCGCGGCCAGCGGCTGGCCGCCACTTTGCATTGGCATGTCTGAGCCCGGGCGCTACCGGCTGCTGGATGGCGATGGCCGGCCTTATCGCAGCGATACCCCGGGCATGCTGGGCGGACACCGCGCCGGCCGCCGGTATGGGCGGCTGGACTGCCCCGCCGCACTACGCGCGTTGGCGCGCGGCGGCTACGTCAGCCAACGGGTTTTCTTTGCCGATACCGACACGGCAGTGCGCGCCGGCTACCGGCCCTGCGCCGTCTGCCTGCCCGCCGCCTACGCACACTGGAAGGCCGCGCGCTAGGCGCGGCCATTCTCCTTACCACGCGTGCAGCGCTTCGTCAGGGAAGCGTTGCTCGCGCACCTCGCGCACATAAGCCTCGAAGGCCGCACACACGCCGCCCGCCTCGGCCATGAAGTTCTTCACGAAACGCGGCGTCTTGCCCAGGCTGGCGCCCAGCATATCGTGCATGACCAGCACCTGACCGGCCGTGCCGACACCAGCGCCGATGCCGATGGTGTGGCAGGCAGGCATGGCCTGCGTAATGCGCGCCGACAGGGCGGCAGGCACCATTTCCAGCACCAGTAGCGTCGCGCCGGCCTCGGCGAGCTCGCAGGAATGACGCATCAGCAACTCGGCCGATGCCTCATCGCGGCCCTGCACCCGGTAGCCGCTGAGAGCCGCCACGGTCTGCGGCGTCAACCCCAGGTGCGCGCACACCGGCACGCCGCGCTCGACCAGGTAACGCACCAGCGGCGCGGTCCAGCCGCCGCCTTCGAGCTTGACCATCTGCGCACCGGCCTGCATCAGCTGCGTGCAGCTGCGCATCGCGTCCTCGTGGCTGCCGTGATAGCTGCCAAAGGGCAGGTCAGCCAGCAACAGAGGGCCGCCGCCCGCAGCAGCCAGCCCGCGCGCCACGCTGGCCGTGTGATACGCCATTTCATCGAGCGTGACCGGCACCGTGCTGTCACGGCCCTGGGACACCATGCCCAGCGAGTCGCCCACCAGCACCACGTCCACGCCTGCCTGCGCGGCCAGGCCGGCGAAAGTGGCATCGTAGGCCGTGAGCATCACGATCTTTTCGCCCGCCTGGCGCATTTCCTGCAGGCGGCGTGGCGTGATTTTTCGAACCGGGCCCGCACCGCCGTAGGGCGCGGACGCAGCTTGTTGGGGCGACGTCATTGGGGGTTTCCTCCTTGTGAAGATGGCAAGACTACACCAACGGTGCGGCGCCACGCCCCTACACCTTGCAGGGGCACAGGCGCTGGCACGGGTTCAATCCATCGTCATCAGGCTGGCATTGCCGCCTGCGGCCGCCGTATTGGTGCTGACGGCGCGCTCGATCACCAGCCGCTCCTGCGGTACCGCCTGCCCAGCGACCACTGCGCTGACCGGCACGATGGTGCCGGGGCGCGCGGCCAGCGCCTGCAAGAGGGCCAGCAGGCCGGCATCGTCACCCTGGTAGAGCGCAGCCTCCAGCGGTTCGCGCAAGGCATCCTGCGTGAGCGTCACCCGGGCGCGCAACGCCTCGGGCAAGGCCCGGTGCAAGGCGGCAGCCCCGGCCTCCTGCCCATCCCAGATAGCCCGTGCCCCCACGGCCAGCACCGCAGCCAGTTGCGCCAGCAGGCCAGGCTTGCTGTCGGCGCGGCACAGCACCGCTGTACGCGGCAGTACCTTGTAGAGGTTGCTCTCGCCGGTCGGCCCGGCCAGGACATGCGAGCTGCGCGCAAAGAACGGCGCCGGCTCAGCGAATGCCTGCCCCTGCTCAGCGCACCATTGCCGCAAGACCGCCAGGGCAGCATCCGGCGCATCGGTCTCGGAGGACTGCACGCCAAAGGGCTGCGCCAGCGCCGCATCGGGACGGCTGGCCAGCAGGCGATAGAGATAGAGCGGCCCGCCGGCCTTGGGACCGGTGCCGGACAGGCCTTCGCCGCCGAAAGGCTGCACGCCCACCACCGCGCCGACCATATTGCGATTGATATACAGGTTGCCCACGCAGGCCTGCGCCGCGACGCGCTCGATGGTGTCATCGATGCGGGTATGCAGCCCCATGGTCAGGCCATAGCCGGTGGCCTGTACCTGCGCCAGCACCTCATCAAGCTGATCACGGCGATAGCGCAGCAGGTGCAGCACCGGGCCGAACACTTCGCGGGTCAGTTCGTTCAGGGAGCCGATTTCGATCAAGGTCGGCGGCACATACGTGCCTTGCGCCAGCACCGGCTCGCGCGCCGTATCGCCCCCCAAGGAAAGCTGATGGACCGCGCGGCCCTTGGCCCGCATCGCCTCGATATGGCGCTCGATGGTGTCGCGCGCACGCGCATCGATGACCGGCCCCACGTCATTGTCCAGCTGCATGGGATTGCCCAGGCGCAGTTGTGCCATGGCGCCCTTGAGCATGGTCGTCAGGCGATCCGCGACGTCCTCCTGCACACACAGCACACGCAGGGCCGAGCAGCGCTGCCCGGCGCTGTCGAAGGCCGACATCACCACGTCCTGGACCACCTGCTCGGCCAGCGCCGATGAGTCCACGATCATGGCGTTCTGGCCGCCCGTCTCGGCCACCAGCGGCACCGGGCCGCCGTGCGCCGAAAGACGCTGCGCCAGCACGCCCTGCAAGTCGCGTGCGACCTCGGTCGAGCCCGTGAACATCACACCCTGGATACGGGCGTCTCCGGTCAGCAAAGGCCCGACCTCACGCCCGCGGCCAGGGATCAGTTGCAAGGCGGCGCGGGGGACGCCCGCCTGCCACAGCAGGCCGACAGCCTGCGCGGCGACCAGGCTGGTTTGCTCGGCCGGTTTGGCCAGTACGGTATTGCCGGCCGCCAGCGCTGCGGCCACCTGGCCGGTAAAGATCGCCAGCGGGAAGTTCCAGGGGCTGATGCAGGTCACCGGCCCCAGCGGACGGTGGGTGGCGTTATCGAAGGTGGTACTGACCTGGGCCGCGTAATAGCGCAGGAAGTCCACGGCTTCGCGGATCTCGGCGACAGCATTGGCGTAGGTCTTGCCGGCCTCACGCACCAGCAAACCAATGAGGCGCGGTGTGTCGGCTTCCATCAGGTCGGCGCCGCGCTGCAGGGCGGCTGCGCGTGCGCCGGGGGCCACGGCCGCCCAGGCGGGGGCAAAGACGCTGGCCGATTCGATGGCCTGGTCCAGCTGCTCCGGCGTGATGCGTCCCAGGCTGCCCACAACATCGTTCACATCGGCGGGATTGCGTACCGGCTCGCGGCTGGCCGGCTCGACATCGAACGCCAACATCGGTCCGGCCTGCACCGCTTGGGCATCGGCCTGCAGCTGCTGCGCCAACTGCGCCAGCGCGGCGTCGCTGGCCAGATCCAGGCCCCGCGAATTGCTGCGCCCCGTGCCATAGAGCGCCGCCGGCAGAGGAATGCCCGGATGCGAGCGGCCCAGTTCACCTTCGCGAACCGCCCATTCCTGCACCTGCAGCACCGGATCCTCGACCAGCGTCTCAAGCGAAATCGCGTGATCGGCCACGCGATTCACGAACGAGGTGTTGGCGCCATTTTCCAGCAGGCGACGCACCAGGTAGGCCAGCAGGGTTTCGTGCGTCCCCACCGGGGCATAGATCCGGCACGGCCGCCCCAGTTTGTCCGGGCCGCTGCCGACCACCTGCTCGTACAGGGCTTCGCCCATGCCGTGCAGACACTGGAATTCGTACTGCCCGGGCTGATAGCGCTCGGGGCCGGCCAGTTCGTAGAGCGTGGCCAGCGTCTGCGCGTTGTGGGTGGCGAACTGCGGATAGATCTCCTGCGGGGCGGCCAGCAGCTTGCGGGCGCAGGCGATATAGGCAATGTCGGTATAGGGCTTGCGCGTGTAGACCGGATAGTCGTCCATGCCATCGAGCTGGGCACGCTTGATTTCGCTGTCCCAGTAAGCCCCTTTGACCAGGCGGATCATCAGGCGACGTCCGCTGCGCTGCGCCAGGTCGATGAGATAGTCGATCACGGCCGGACAACGCTTCTGATAGCCCTGGATCACAAAGCCGATGCCTTGCCAGCCCGCCAGGTCCGGCTCAAAGCACAGGCGCTCCAGCAGATCCAGCGACAGCTCCAGGCGGTCGGCTTCTTCGGCGTCGATGTTCAACCCGATGTCGTAGCGCCGCGCCAGGCGCGCCAGGCCCAGCACGATGGGATACAACTCGGCCTGCACTCGCTCGAACTGCGCGCGGCTGTAACGCGGATGCAGTGCCGACAGTTTGATCGAGATACCCGGCCCTTCGTAGACGCCACGGCCCGCCGCAGCCTGGCCGATGGCATGGATGGCATTTTCATAGTCGGCCAGATAGCGTCGGGCATCGGCCTCGGTCAGGGCCGCTTCACCCAGCATGTCATAGGAGTAGCGAAAGCCACGCTGCTCGAGCGGCGCGGCATGCGCCAGCGCCTTCTGGATGGTCTCACCAGTGACGAACTGCTCGCCCATCATGCGCATGGCGACATCCACGCCCTTGCGGATCAGCGGCTCGCCGCCGCGCGCCAGCAGCCGGCCCAGGGCCGAGCTCAGGCCGCGCTCGCTGTGCGTGGCAACCAGCTTGCCGGTCACCATCAGCCCCCAGGCCGCCGCATTGACGAACATCGACGGACTCTGGCCCAGGTGGGACTTCCAGTCGCCGTCGCGGATCTTGTCGCGGATCAGGGCATCGCGCGTGGCGGTATCGGGGATGCGCAGCAAGGCCTCGGCCAGGCACATCAGCGCCACGCCCTCCTGCGACGACAACGAGAACTCCTGCAACAAGCCCTGCACCAGGCCGGCCTTGCCGGCGGCGCCCTTGCGCTCGCGCAGGCCGCGTACCACCTGCAGTGCCAATTGGCGACAACGCTGCGCCATCTCCGGCGGCAAGGTCGCCGCCTGCACCAGCGCAGGCAGGATGGCCGGCTCGGGCAGACGCCAGGCGCGGGTGATCGCCTCGCGCAAGGCCGTGCGCGCCGGCAGGGGCGTGATGGCGGAAAAAGGCGGGCAGGCGGCAGACAACGGCAGGGTGGACATGGCGGGAAGCGTCGAGAGGCACGGGTTATGGAATCAATGACAATGATCCCCAAATACCAGACGAGTTATTTGCTATATTTTTAGGTCTTGATGGAGGAAAACTCACCATGGAAGACAGCGATCACGGCCTGGACCGCATTGACGTCCAGATTCTCGACCTGCTGCAGCGCGACGGTCGCCTGCCCAATACCAAACTGGCCGAAGCCGTCTCCCTGTCCCCGACCGCCGTGCTGGCGCGCGTGCAGCGCCTGACGCGCGAGCAATACATCCTGGGCTACGAAGCCCGCCTGAACCCCCGCAAGCTGCGTGCCGGCCTGCTGGTCTTCGTCGAGGTGCTGCTGGACCGCACCACTCCCAACGTCTTCAATGAATTCAAGGCCGCCATCGCGGTGCGTCCGGAAATCATGGAGTGCCACATGGTGGCCGGCGGCTTTGACTACCTCCTCAAGACCCGCCACCACGACATGGAAGCCTATCGCGAGTTCGCCGGCCGCGTACTGTGGGAATTACCCGGCATCCGCGAAACCCGCACCTTCGCCGTCATGGAAGAAGTCAAAGACTCGATGCGCCTGGACATCCGCCCCGGCCGCGTACTCGACTGAGGCCGGGCCCCGGCGGCGCGGCCCATTCCGCCCTTTCCGAACATCCGACAACCGCTCAAACCCACAGCATGTTGTGTGTTGCCCACGGAATCGGCCATGCACACCGGCTCGCCGCTGCAGGTCATTTCCAGCAAAAGAAGGCCGCAGCCAGACCGCCAGCATCCAGGGGTACGCCCCGTGCAGCGGGCTTCAGCGCCTTGCCGGCGAGCCTGTTTCAGGCGGCCTGGAAGCGCCGTATCCAGACATCGCAAATTGCCACTAATTGAAAACGCCGGGTGCGCACCCGCTGCGACATTGCCTACACTGCGTGACGGGAACCCCCAACCGATGCGGCTGATTCGGATGCGTGGTTCCCTTTTGTTTTTCCGGCGCCCACCGGCGCCGGGGCTTTCCCCAACTCTTCTCAGTACGGAGAATCCAGGATGAAAAAGACGTTGCTCGCAACGGCTCTGGGCTTGTCCCTGGCCGGCATTGCCCAGGCAGAAACGTCGGTCACGCTCTATGGTGTCATCGACACCGGCATCGGCTACAACAAGATCAAGGGTGCCGACTACAGCGGCAGCCGTGTCAGCATGATCAACGGCGTTCAGGCCGGCTCGCGCTGGGGCCTGCGTGGCAGCGACGAACTGGGCGATGGCCTGCGCGCCATTTTCACGCTGGAAAGCGGCTTTGATTCCGGCAACGGCAACAGCGCACAGGGCGGCCGCCTGTTTGGCCGCCAGGCCACGCTCGGCGTGGCCAACGACGCCTGGGGCTCGCTGGAATTCGGCCGTCAGGCCACCATCGGCTCGAACTACCTGGCCGATATCGACCCCTTCTACACCAGCTATGGCCAGGCCAACATGGGCACCGGCTTCAGCGCCGCCAACACCATGCGCTGGGACAACATGGTGATGTACCGCACGCCTTCGGTCAACGGCATCGAACTGGGCGTCGGCTACTCGTTCAACGTCGACAGCGAAGACGCCTCGCACTCGGGTTTCCGCACGGCTGACAACACGCGCGGCATCACCGCCGGCGTGCGTTACCTGAGCGGCCCGCTGAATGTGACGCTGACCTATGATCAGCTCAACGGTGCCAGCCGCTCCAGCGTGGACAAGGGTGCGACGCCGCGCCAATACGCCATCGGCGCCACCTACGACTTTGAAGTCGTCAAGGTGGCCGCCGCCTACGGCCGTACCACCGACGGCTGGTTCGTCGGCCAGGATCTGGATGGCGGCACGCCCTACAGCAACGAGTTCGGCTCCTATCGCTTTGCCGACGGCTTCAAAGCCAACGCCTACATGGTCGGTGCCACCGTGCCGCTCAGCGGCGCATCGAGCCTGTTCGGTTCGTGGCAGCGCGTCGATCCGTCCAACAAGCGCCTGAACGGCAGCGACGACACCATGAATGTCTTCAGCCTGGGCTATACCTACGACTTGTCCAAGCGCACCAACGTGTACGCCTACGGCTCCTACGCCAAGGACTACGCTTTCGTCGACGGTCTCAAGAGCACCGCGATGGGCGTCGGCTTGCGCCACCGCTTCTAAGCCGACCCGGCCGGTCTGCACGGGCGCCCAGCGCGCCCCCTTCATGCAGTTCCCCCGCCGCATCGTGTGGCCGGCCGCCACCGTCAACGCGCGCCGCTATTGGCGGCGTTGACGGCCCCGCCAATTGCGGGCAATCTGTTTGCGATAGTGAGCCGGACGCGCCAATGTCCGGCCGGATGCGTTTCCGAGTTCTGCCTTTGCTTCCAACCGCAAGTCTTGCCAACCGGAATTCATGTCATGACACCGCCGCTCTCCGAGTCATCGCCTGCCCGGCCCCTGCAGATCGCAGACATCACCGTCATCGACAACACCAAGCTGAAAAAAGCCGTCACGGCCGCTGCCCTGGGCAACGCCATGGAGTGGTTCGACTTCGGCGTCTATGGCTTTGTCGCCTATGCGCTGGGCAAGGTCTTCTTCCCCGACGCATCGCCCGCCGTCCAGACCATCGCCGCGCTGGGCACCTTCTCGGTGCCGTTCCTGGTCCGCCCGCTGGGGGGACTGTTCTTCGGCGTCATGGGTGATCGCTTCGGACGCCAGAAGGTGCTGTCGCTGACCATCATCATCATGGCCATCAGCACCTTCTGCATCGGCCTGATCCCCTCCTATGCGGCCATCGGCCTGTGGGCACCCATCCTGCTTCTGCTGTGCAAGCTGGCACAGGGATTCTCGGTCGGCGGTGAATATACCGGCGCGGCGATCTTCGTGGCCGAGTATGCGCCAGACCGGCAACGCGGTTTCCTGGGCAGCTGGCTGGACTTCGGCTCGATCGCCGGCTTCGTGCTGGGCGCCGGCCTGGTGGTGCTGCTGCAGACCATCCTGGGCGAGCAGACCTTCCTGGACTGGGGCTGGCGCGTGCCCTTCTTCGTGGCCGGCCCGCTGGGCCTGCTGGGCTTGTACCTGCGCCACGCCGCCGAGGAAACCCCGGCCTTCACCCAGCAGCTCGAACGCATGGAAAAGGAAGACCGCGACGCCATCCAGGAACGGCCGAACATCTCTTTTCGCGAAATTTTCTCCAAGTACCGCAAGCCGCTGATGATCTGCATCGGCATGGTGCTGGTGACCAACATCACCTACTACATGCTGCTGACCTACCTGCCGACCTATCTGTCGAGCAGCCTGGGCTACTCCGAAGAACACGGCGTGCTGATCATCGTGGTGGTGATGATAGGCATGCTCTTCGTGCAGCCTGTGGTGGGGTTCTTCAGCGACAAGATCGGGCGCAAGCCCTTCCTGCTGGTGGGCAGCGTGGGCCTGCTGGTGGCCGCCATTCCGGCCTTTCATTTCATCGGCAGCGACAACACCGGGCTGATCTTCCTTGGCCTGCTGATGCTGGCGGTGCTTCTGAACTGCCTGACCGGCGTCATGGCATCGACGCTGCCGGCGCTCTTTCCCACGCGCATCCGTTACAGCGCACTGGCGGGCTCGTTCAACGTCGCCATCATCATCGCCGGCCTGACGCCCACGGCAGCCGCCTGGCTGGTCGAAGACACCGGCAACCTGCTGATGCCGGCCTACTACCTCATGATCGCCGCCGTGGTCGGCCTGGTGACGTCATTCTTCCTGCCCGAGACCGCCAACCGCCCGATGCGTGGCGACACGCCCACTGCCTCCAACCGCCAGGAAGCACGCGCGCTGCTGCAACAGGCCTACGAACACATCGAGGAAAACCTCAATGACGTCGAGGCCGAGATTGCCGAACTGGAAAGCCAGCTCGAAGCCCTGCGCCAGCGCCGCCAACGCCTGGCCGACCGCCACCCGCACATCAACTGAAGCACGCCTGCCGCCGGCCCGCACGGGCCCGCGCTGGGCTTTACGGCACCGGAGTCACCGGGCCGCGCCCGTCGAAGTGGCCGTCTAGGTTCTCCATGAAGATCCGGAACTGGGCGGCCACCGACTCCGGCGACCAGCCTGCCACATGCGGGCTGAGCAGCACATTGTCCAGCCCGATCAGGGCCGCCGGTGGCCGGGGTTCGCTTTCATAGACGTCAATGCCGGCGCCGGCGATCACGCCCTCGGTGAGCGCCTGGGCAAGCGCCTCGGTATCAACCACGCTACCGCGTCCGACATTGATCAGGTGGCCCTGCGCACCCAGGGCGCGCAGCACCTGGGCATCCACCAGGTGATGCGTAGCTGCGCCCCCGGGTGCTGCGCAGACCAGCACGTCGCTCCATTCGGCCAGCGCCAGCAGCGAGTCGAAGTAACGTTGCGGCGCATCGGCCTTGGGGCGCCGGTTGTGATAGCCCACCGGCATGCGGAAGGCCGCCGCCCGCGCGGCCAGCTTGTCGCCGATCGCCCCCATTCCCAGAATGCCCAGGCGCTTGCCGGAAACGTGCGCCGGCAAGGAAATGTCCGTGCGCCAGACCCCCTCGCGGGTGCACCGGTCGAGCTTGCGAAACTCGCGCAGGCAGGCGATCACCACACCCATTGCGTGATCCGCCACGCATTCATCATTGGCGCCGCGCCCGTGGGTCACGATCACGCCGCGCGCCCGTGCCGCCGCGACATCGATGCCTTCGTAGCCGACCCCGAGCGATGCCACCAGCTCCAGCGCGGGCAACTGTGCAATCTCGTCGGCCGTGAGGCCGGCGCCCCCATTGGTCAGCACCGCCCGAAACTGCCCGCCCTGCGCCTCGATGGCCGCACGCCGGGCCTGTGGCGTGATGGCATACGCGACGGCGTAGGTTGGCGCCAGGGATTCGAGTTGGGCCTCTGCCAGCGGGCAGAGCACGAGCAAGGGAATGGGCATGGCAGGCACACCGGAGTCGGGTCCGGCCAGAAGAAGGAAACACTGCCTGCCCGGGCAGGCAGCTGGGGCGCACGACTATAGGCTTTTCGCCGGGGACTGTCATGCCGCGCCGCAACGGCTGGCGACACCACCATGGAACCCTGCCAGCCTGGCCTTCGATATCAAGGGTCACAGGATCCAGCAGACGGCTTGAAGCGGGCATAAAAAAACCGCAAGGCGGCACCTTGCGGTTCTTTTCAAGACCTCGCAGGCCAGCGGCCTGCCATGCCTATTACAGCGGGGTGATCTTGGTTGCCATCGGGCCCTTGGGGCCTTGGCCGGG
>JAEWJD010000114.1 GCA_023386765.1 Pseudomonadota bacterium
CCAAGGGGACCATTATCAAGGTGGTCGGTGTTGGGGGCGCTGGCGGCAACGCCGTGGCGCACATGATTCGCAGCGGCGTCAATGGGGTGGATTTCATCTGCGCCAACACCGATGCGCAGGCACTGGCAGCTACCAATGCGCCGGTGCAGATCCGCCTGGGCCGCACCGGTCTGGGCGCTGGCGCCAAGCCCGAGCAGGGCCGCGCTGCCGCCGAGACGGCCCGCGAGGAGATCCGTGCTGCCCTGAACGGCGCACACATGGTCTTCATCACGGCCGGCATGGGCGGTGGCACCGGTACCGGTGCAGGCCCCGTGGTCGCGGAAGTGGCCAAGGAGCTGGGCATCCTGACGGTGGGCGTGGTGACCAAGCCTTTCATCTTCGAAGGCAACAAGCGCCTGAAGATGGCCGCGGAAGGCGTGGCCGAACTGGGCAAGCACGTGCATTCGCTCATCGTGGTTCTGAACGAGAACCTGTATGAACTGATGGACGAGGATGCCACCCAGGAAGACTGCTTCAAGGCTGCCGACGACATCCTGCACAATGCTTGCGCCGGGATCGCCGAGATCATCAACGTTGAAGGTAACGTCAACGTCGACTTCGAAGACGTCAAGACCATCATGGGCGAGCAGGGCCAGGCCATGATGGGCACCGCTTCGGCCAGCGGCGCGGACCGCGCCCGCGTGGCGGCGGAAAAGGCAATCGCCTGCCCGCTGCTGGAAGGCGTGGATCTGAACGGCGCGCGTGGCGTGCTGGTCAACATCACGTCCAGCCGTTCGCTGAAGATGCGCGAAACGCGCGAAATCATGGAAACCATCCGCAGCTATGCTTCGGAAGAGGCCACTGTGATCTTCGGTACGGCCTACGACGAATCGATGGGTGACGACCTGCGTGTGACCGTGGTCGCAACCGGCCTGGGCCGTGCCGTGGCGCGCCCGCAGCTGGTGCAGAGCGTGTCCGAAGAGCTGCGTACCGGTACGGACGACATGCCGATCGGCGGTGTGATGGCAAGCCAGGACGGTGATTACCGTAACCTGGAAATGCCGTCGGTGATGCGCAATCCGCGTACCCAGGCTTCGGCCCAGGTGCGTGCGCTGGAAAGTTCGGGGATGGATCATTTCGATATCCCGGCCTTTCTGCGCAAGCAGGCCGATTAAGCACGCCTGACGCGGCCGCGCAAGCGGTCGCGGCACTCCCTCAGCACCCGCCTGCCCTTGCCCCAGGGGCAGGCGGGTGAAGGAGCGTTTTCGATTGAAACAGGGCCGCAACATCCGGCTGTGGACCTGTGCGTGGCACCGATGTACTAGCAGCGTTACAATAAAGTCCTTGCGGCGACCGTCGCCCCACCCCTTCTGGGCAGGCAAGTCTTCTGGCTGGCCATCAAAGCACCGATTATGTTTCGACAGCGCACCATTCAGAATCTCGTCCGTACGACTGGCGTCGGAGTCCACTCCGGGCGTCGGGTTGAGCTGACGCTGCGTCCCGCACAGCCCAATACGGGTATCGTCTTTCACCGCATCGACCTGCCTCAAGTGGTGGATCTGCCCGCTCAGGCGAACGCGGTGGGCGATACGCGCATGGCCTCGGTGCTGCAGCAGGGCAACGTGCGCGTGTCCACGGTCGAACACCTGATGTCCGCATTGGCCGGCCTGGGAATCGACAACCTGCATATCGACCTGACCGCCGAAGAAGTGCCCATCATGGATGGCAGCGCGGCCACGTTCGTCTATCTGCTGCGTTCGGCCGGCATTGCCGAACAGAACGCGCCCAAACAGTTCATCCGCGTCCTCAAGCCCGTGGAAGTCCGCGAGGGAGAGGGCCGCAACGAGAAGTGGGCCCGCCTGGAACCCCATGAGGGTTTCGCGCTCGCCTTCTCGATCGATTTTCGCCATCCGGCCATCGATGCCACGGCCAATTTCGCCGAAATCGATTTCGCCACCCATTCCTACGTCCGCGAAATCGCCCGTGCCCGCACGTTCGGTTTCGTCAACGAGGTCGAGGCACTGCGCTCGATGGGGCTGGCCCGCGGGGGCAGCCTTGACAACGCCATCGTGATGGATGAGTACCGCGTCCTCAACAGCGACGGCCTGCGCTACGACGATGAGTTCGTCAAACACAAGATCCTGGATGCCATCGGCGACCTGTATCTGCTGGGCAAGCCCCTGGTGGCGCGCTACGTGGCGCAGAAATCCGGGCACGCCCTCAATAACCAGCTCGCCCGCGCCCTGCTGGAGCAGCAGGATGCCTGGGAGCTGGTGTCCTATGAGTCGCAGGCCGCTGCGCCCCAGGCGTTTCGCCACGAGTGGAAGCTGGCCTGAGCCGCAGCGCCATCACAGCAGGGGCCGCCGGGCTCCTGTCTTTAGTCAGGAAAACAGGATGCAACGGGTTTTGCTTGGTTTGGCCGTCGTGGCGCTGCTCGCTGGCTGTGCCTCGGGGCAGTCGACGTCGCTCAACGGCGTGAGCATCGAATCCGCGCCGCGCGCGATCAACCATCTGTTTGGCGAGTTCGACAACCTGGTGGACAAGGCCAATGCGTCCATCAATGCCTCGCTGAATGACGGCAGCAACCAGGCTGACGGCGGCGAGGCTGCCACTGGCCAGCCGCCAGCAGCGGGGCGCTGATCCGGGGGGCGCGAGCCCTCAGCGCGCCTTGTGGTGCGCCAGCAGGCGCGCCACGGCATCGGCCAGCGGCCCCGGGCGCAGATTCTCCTGCAGGGTCTCGAAAGCCTGCAACGCCGTGCCTCCCAAGGGGACGGCTTCTTTTGG
>JAEWJD010000119.1 GCA_023386765.1 Pseudomonadota bacterium
CCAGGTTTTACACAGGAGAACCGCATGGCCACCCTTTGGGATCCGATCCGTATCGGACGCATGAATCTTCCGCATCGCCTGGCGATGTCCCCCCTCACCCGCAGCCGCGCCTTGCCCGATGGCACACCGGGCGCCCTTGCAGCCGAGTACTACTCACAACGCGCCCCATTTGGGCTGTTGATTTCGGAAGGCACTCAACCATCCGAAGACGGCCAGGGTTTTCTCCACTCCCCGGGTCTGCACACGGACGCCCATGCGGCAGGCTGGCGCTCGATCACCGATGCCGTACATGCGGCCGGCGCTCATCTGTTCATTCAGATCATGCACGCGGGCCGCATGTCACACCCGGACAACACGCCGCACGGCCGCCAGGCGGTGGCGCCATCGGCCATTGAACCCGAGGCGCAGATCTACACCCCCGCCGGCTTGAAGCAGATTCCCCGGCCGCGATCACTATCCGTCGCAGACATTCAGGCGACCATTGCCGACTTCCGCCAGGCTGCCGCACGGGCAATCGAAGCCGGTGCCGATGGCGTGGAGATCCATGGCGCCAATGGATATCTGATCCAGCAATTCCTTTCTCCCAACGCCAACACCCGAGACGACCACTACGGCGGCTCAATCGCCAACCGCATACGCTTTGCCCTGGAGGTCACCAACGCAGTCGCTGATGAAATCGGTGCCGATCGCACCGGCATACGCCTGTCACCTGGATCCCGCCTGGGCGGGATCGACGAAGGATCGAACTATGACGAGCTATACCGCGCTTTGGTGGTCGAGCTTGCCAATATCGACCTGGCCTACTTGCACATTGCCCATAACGGCGATGAATCTCTCCTGCACGACATCCGCGCACGCTGGGCGGGCCCACTGTTAGTTAACCGCGTGAACCGGCCATTGGAACGTATCGCGCAGGATATCGAGTCAGGCCTGGCAGACGTAGCTCCGGTAGGCCGCTGGGCGCTCGCCAATCCTGACTTCGTACAGCGCCTGCGCACTGGCCAGGCGCTGAACGAACCCGACCCGCTGACGTTCTACGGCGGCGGCGCACGCGGCTATACCGATTACCCGTTGCTGCAGGCCGGATCACTGAGCAGCCGGGAGTCCGCCGAGCCGGCCAACGCACTGATCAAAGCCGAACATGAATAGGGTTTTCCTCGGCGCGGCCGCGCTCCTGGCTGCCGCCACGGCCAGCGCCCATGCCAGCTCGCCACCGCCATCTCCCGAGTCTCGCACCAATGAGCAGAAATCCACGCCCGGGAAAACACGCGAGCAGGTCATTCAGGAACTGGTTGCCGCGTGCAAGGCGGGTGAGCTTTGGCGCGGCAACGCAGAACCGCCCGCTTTCCACTCCCAGGCTCGGGATCAAGTTCCCATCTGCGCTGCCGCTACGGTCCAAGACGCCCCACCGCTCGAGCACTGACTCACCCATGCCAATGCATTTCAAGTAAGGAGCAGTCATGCCTCATGGCATCAATCGCCGGGCATTCCTCCAGGGAACGGCAGCCACCGCCCTCACCTTGTCTGCGCCGTTTTCTGTCAAAGCCGGCGACAAGAACCACGGCGCCCTCGCTAGCAGCATTGCCCCCACTCCCGTCTGGCCGGGTGGCGTCGAGAAACCGATGATGCCCTATACCCCAGCCCTTAAAGCGGCAGGATGGTTATTCATCGCCGGTCAATTGGCCAGCGATTTCGAAACCGGTGTCGCGCCACAAGCGATCAGCAATGGCTCCGATGCCGAACGGCTGGCGTTGCAGACGCGTTTCGTGATGGCCAACGTGGCCAAGACCGTCACCGCCGCGGGTCTGGACTTCGGCCGGGACACGGCGCGTCTGTGGCAATGGATCACCTCGCCCTACCCTGACGCGCAAGCGTTTGCACAAGGCGACAACTGGCCCCGCATCCCGACCTCGACGCTTGTTCACGAACGCGCCCGCTTTCTGGCCTCGCCCGGGCCTGTCTCGACCGCCATGGGAGTCAAGGCCTTGATGGTCAAAGACACCCGGCTCGAAGTCGATCTTATCGGCGTCGATGATGGCACGAGCAATGAAGGCTTCGAGTCGCCATTGCCCGCGCCCGGCATGGCATCCCTGATCCGTCGCGGCGACTGGATCTTCCTGTCGAGTGAAAGCTGGCAACGCACACCCGATAGCCGCGGCACAGGACCACAAACCGACCAGATACTGCGCCACCTGGCCGGACTGGCGGAAACCGCCGGCGCCTCGCTACGACGTACCGTCAAAGCCGAGGTCTATATTGGCCACCCCTCCGACTACGCCACCATGGAAGCCGCCTGGAAACGGTGGTTTCCCGACAATCCGCCGGCACGCGTGGTGATGCCAAGCATGGGCCTGAGCGGTGGCAAGAAACGCCGCATCGAAATCGCCTTGACACTGTTGGCCGATAACAGCCGAAAAACCATCGATATCGTGCATACCGACCGTGCCCCAAACCCCTTCGGCCACGAGCCGCAGGCCGTGAAAGCCGGCAACCTACTGTTCCTGAGCCAACAGATGGCGTTCGACTCACAAGGCGGGCTGGCCGCCGGCATGGCCCGCAACCCCAACTTCCCCTACTACGGACAACCATCACGGCAGCAAATGGCCTACATGCTGAAAAACGCAGCCGCCATTTGCGAAGCAGCAGGATCGTCACTGGAGAACATCGTCAAACGCGTCTGCTTCCATGACGACGGTCAGCACTTCGCAGAAGCGATGAGCGAATGGGCGGACCATTTCCCCGGCCTCAAACCCGCTTCGACCACGCTGGTACTAGGCGGACCATTGATGGTCCCAGGCGCCCACGCACTCCTGGACCTCACGGCGTACGCACCCTGAACGCCCCAACCCAAGGAATCCCCCATGCGCTGCTTCACCGCCACAGACGGCGTGCAACTTCACTACACCGATTGGGGCCAGGGCCGCCCCGTCGTTCTGCTCCACGGCTGGCCCCTCAGCCTGACCAGCTGGGACTACCACGCCATTCGACTGGTAGAACACGGCTATCGTGTCATCCGATACGACCGACGCGGCTTCGGACGTTCCGAGCAACCCTGGGATGGCTATGACTACGATACCCTGGCCGCCGACCTGGGCGCGCTGCTGCGGCACCTGGCCCTGGACGACGCGGTTCTGGTGGGGTTCTCGATGGCCGCAGGTGAAGCCGTACGTTATCTGGCCCGCTATGGAAACGCCACGGTATCTGCCGCAGTCCTCATCGCTGGCGTGACACCGATGCTCGCTCAGTCGCCCGCCAACCCCCAGGGTATTCCGGCAGCAGACTTCGCTGGCTTCGAGCAAGCCTTGAGCGACAGCCCCGGCCCGACGCTATCCGCGTATGCACACTCGCAATTTTCCGATCCTTCATGGCGCGAAGACTATCTCGCCATGGCCCGCCAGGCCAGCGCAAGAGCCATCGCTGCCACTGCGCGTGCCTGGTACACAACGGATTTCCATGCCGATCTGGCCACTATCGGCGTACCGATATTGATTCTGCACGGCGGGGCCGACCAGAGCGCGCCGCCCGCACTCACCGGCCGCAAAGCCCATGCACTGATACCCGCCTCGCGCTACGTCGAGTACCCCGCTATCGGCCACTACCTCCCCCTGGAAGCCAAGGAGCGGTTGACCGACGATCTGCTGGTTTTCCTGGAAGCGACAAGCCGACGATAGCGTCTAACAAGGACGGCGCTCTGGATTCTGACTGCCGCCGCGGCAGATCGTCCTGCACTTGAACCGAAACGTTGAATCCCAACCGTTATCTGGAATGGCTGTTTGGCTCGACGACAACTGCGTCAAGAGTGGGCCGGATATCGCTTGCCAACGCAGAGGGCGTAGCGGCAGCGCCCTATTGGATACGAATGATGTTCTGATATGAGCTGCCGCCGAATCACTTTCGCAGCTTGCGGACGGATCGTCCCGCTCATCGGTCGAGCATCCTGAGACGTCAGGAGTCGAGGGACACACGTGCCAGCCCCAACCTAGGAAGGGCTAGAAAATACGGCAGGTCGCCGGTCTTGCAGGCAACCCCCGGGTCAGTATCGCCACCAGGCAGGCAGAAGCATGCCCGTGGCGAACTGCCCCAAGGAATTAACCCGAGTGCGGGCGCTTGCCGGGGTTCTTCTTGTGGTGGGTATGCGCGCCACGCTCACGGCTAACGCGCTGGCCACGGCCTTGCGTCGCAAAGGTCACACCCTTGGGGGCGACGGGAGCGGGGGTGCGCCGACGATCGGCTTCGGTAACGATTTTGGTGCCCATGGACAACTCTCCAGTTTGGTTAAGCCCGCTATTGTTCCACATTCGCCCGGTTTATTCTTGACCGCGGGAAACAGCCAGAGGTGGCGGCAGACGGGCTCCCCATTCACGCCAGCCCGATCTATATAGAACCCCAGGCACACCGCCCTCCCCGCCAGGCTGCTGCCCAGTCGAGCCGCCTTGGCGGCCATGCCATTGCCGCCTATCCGGCCTGGCGCGACGGCCACCATTTCCGCATGTCGCCAGCGCCGATTTCCAGGCCCACGGCGGCCCTGACCGCCCCATTCAAATTTCTTTCTTCCCTATTCCGTTTCCTGTACTATTAATTGACCGACTATTCTGACTATTATTTATCCGGATGCGCTGCCAGGCCGCCTTCGCGCCCGGCCGCGCCGACGCAGGAGACAATCGCGTGTCCAATATTCTGGCTATCGGGGTCCATCTCCCGCGGCTGCGCCTGTCCCGTGGGGCCATGGCGAATGCGCTGGGCTGGCTGACCAGCGGCGCGGGCGCCGGCAAGGGCAGCCGCAGCCTCGCCTACTGGGACGAAGACAGTGTCACCATGGCGGTGGCCGCTGCGCGCCACGCCCTGGCGCGGCAGGCCGCCCCTATCATCGACGCCCTGCAATTCGCAAGCACCACGCCGCCGTTTGCCGAACCGCAGAACGCGGCCTTCGTGCGCGCCGCATTGCGCCTGCCGGCGACCACCCTGACTCAGGATGTGCACGGCACGCCGCGCGCCAGCCTGTTGGCCTTGCACATGGCCCTGGAAAGCGGCACGCGGACATTGGTCGCTGCCGGCGATCTGCCAGCAGCATTGCCGGGCAGCATGGCCGAAGCGCGCGCCGGCGATGGCGGCGCCGCGGTGCTGACCGGCGATGAGCCGGGCCTGCTACGGTACCTGGGCGGGGCCAGCCTGAGCGAGCCGTTCACCGACTGCTACCGCGCCGCCGGCCACGACTACCCGCAAGAGTGGGAAGAACGCTGGCTGCGTGAAGCCGGCTACCTTGAACTGGTCCACGACGCCATCGGCCGCGCACTGCAGGCAGCGTCGCTGCGGCCCGAGCAGGTTGACCATTTCGTCCTGCCGTGCCCGGCGCCCGGCGTGGCGGCGGCCGTCGCCGCCAAGGCCGGCCTGGTCCAGGCGCGCCTGGCGAGCACCCTCGCCGAGCACTGCGGCGACACTGGCGCGGCGCATGCCTTCGTGATGCTGGGCCGAGCGCTCGAAGATACCGCCCCCGGCCAGAAGGTGCTGGTCGCCCAGTTCGGCCAGGGCGCGACCGCCCTGCTGTTCGAGGCTGGCGAAGCGGTGGCGGGCATGGCCGCGCCTGTCTCGCCGGCCCTGCAGGACGGGCTGGCCGAAAACAACTACATGAAGCTGCTGGCCTTTCGTGGCCGCATCGCCTGGGACCGCGGCCTGCGCGGCCGGTTTCTGGTCAACGAGGCGTTGAGCACGGCTTGGCGCAACGCGGATGCCTTGCTCGGTTTCGTGGGCGGGCGCTGCCGCGAAACGGGCCAGGTCCAGTTTCCGCCTACCCGCCTGGCCGCCACGGACGGCTTTCACCTCGATACCCAGGAACCCTGGCCGCTGGCAGACCGGCGCGGACGCATCGCCACCTTTACCGCCGACCTCCTGGCATTTTCGCCCTGCCCGCCGAACTGCTACGGATTGGTCGACATCGAGGGCGGCGGGCGGGTGCTGATGGAGTTCACCGACCCGCAAGCCAGCCAGCTCGATGCCGGCGCCTGCGTGGCGTTCGCCTTGCGCATCAAGGATCTCGATCCGCAAACGGGCTATCGCCGCTATTTCTGGAAAGCACTGGCCGCAGCGGCGGCCGATTGAGGACAGACTGATGGCTACAGGAATCAAGGATCGCGTCGCCATTCTGGCGATGGGTTGCTCGCGCTTCGGCGAACGCTGGGACGTGGGCCAGGAAGAATTGATGGTCGAAGCCTACGCCGAAGCGCTCGCCAGCGCCGGCATCGAGCCGACCGCCATCGAGGCGGCCTGGTACTCGTCGCACTATGACGACATCGGCGCGGGCAAGGCCGGCACACCCATGGCCATGGCGCTGCGCCTGCCCAACATCGGTGTGACGCGCGTCGAGAACTTCTGCGCCGGCGGCACGGAAGCGTTTCGCGGCGCCGTCTACGCGGTCGCCTCCGGCGCCGCCGATATCGCGCTGGCGCTCGGGGTGGAAAAACTGAAAGACACCGGTTTTGCCGGCCTGCCACTGGCCTCGCGCGGCACGCTGGCGCCCATGTACCTGCCCACGCACAGCAACCCGGGCAACTTCGCGCAACTGGCACGCGCCTACCAGGCCCGCTACGGCATCCCCCGCGAGGACCTCAAGGCAGCCATGGCCCATACCTCGATGAAAAGTCATGCCAACGCGGTGCACAACCCCAAGGCGCACCTGCGCAAGGCAATCAGCCGCGACCAGGCCATTGGCGCGCCGCTAGTGGCCGACCCCATCGGGCTGTTCGACTGCTGTCCGGTATCGGACGGCGCCGCCTGCGCCATCGTCACCACCCCCGAGATCGCCCGCAGTCTGGACCGCGGTCCGCTGGTCCTGGTGAAGGCCATTCAACTGGCCACCTCCAACGGCTGGGAGTTGCAGCAATCCGACTGGGATGGCTCGTATGTGCACACCACACGCGTGGCCGCGCGCAAGGCGTACGCCGAGGCAGGCATCGACGACCCGCGCGCGCAGCTCAGCCTGACCGAACTGCACGACTGCTTCTCGATCACCGAACTGGTAACGCTGGAGGACATCGGCCTGGCCGAGCCCGGCACGGCCTGGCGCGCCATGCTGGACGGCCGCTTCGACGCCGACGGGGCGCTGCCTTGCCAGATAGACGGCGGCCTGAAGTGCTTCGGCCACCCGGTGGGGGCCTCCGGGCTGCGCATGCTCTATGAAGCCTGGCTGCAACTGAGCGGCCGCGCCGGTCCGCGCCAGCTGGCCGCGCCCTCGTTGGCCCTGACCCACAACCTGGGCGGCGCGCCCGCACAGAACGTGTGTTCCATCACAATACTCGGCGCGGCCTGACCCCGCAGCGCCGCGGCCCGAAGAGGCCGCGCACAATCATTAACACCATCCTGCCCACAGGAGGAGACTGACATGCTTCACCCCGAAATAGAACTGCTGGACCGAGACGGCATCCTCAAGCTCCAGCGCGAACGGCTGGCCCAGTTGGGTCAGCGCCTGCAGCACAGCCCGCAATGGCGCGAGCATTTCGCCAGTGTCGGCATGACGCCCGGCGACCTTGCCTCGCCAGAAGCCTTCGAACACCTGCCATTCCTGCAAAAGGCCGACTTGCGCCAGCAGTACCCCTACCCGTTCCTGACCGTTCCCCTCGAAAACGTGGAGCGCTTCGTCGCCACCTCGGGCACCACCGGCCTGCCGGTGATGTTTGGCCTGACACGGCGCGACCTGCACGAGCTGCTGCCCAGCCAGACCGCGCGCCTGCTGGCGGCGGCGGGGGTGCGCCACGGCGCGCGCGCCTACCAGGGCGATGGCTACGGACTGTGGATCGGCGGCCTGGCGCTGGATCAGGGCTTCAAGGAAATGGGCTGCGTCAACTTCCCGCTGGGCCCGGGCCGCGGCGACCTGGCCGCGCGCTGGATGCGCGACCATGCCTACGAGGTGGCCTCGATGTCGCCGCTGTGGCTGATGAGCCTGGCACAGGCCGCGCGCGCCCAGGGCATCAACCCCAAGACCGACTGGGCGCTGCGCACCGCGATTCTGGGCGGCCAGTCGGTCTCGGCCGAATTCCGCGCCCAGCTGGAAGCGGAGATGCCTGAAGGATTCGTGTCGCACAACATCTATGGCACCACCGAGGCGGGCGGCCCGATCCTGGCCATCTCCACTCCTTACACGCACGCCGATGACGAACTGCACCTCATCAATGAAGACACGGTGCTGACCGAGATCCTGGATCCGGTCACGCTCAAGCCGGTCTCCGAAGGAGAGGTGGGCGAAATCGTCATCACCACCCTGAGCAAGGAAGCCTCGCCGGTGATCCGCTGGCGCACGCATGACCTGGTCAGGTTGTCGTCGCACCCCTATGACTGCCCATCGGGACGGCGCGGCATGCGCAAGATCGGGCGCATTATTGGGCGCTCCGACGACATGATCAAGTTCAAGGGCGTGATCGTTTTCCCGTCGCAGATCGAGGATGTCATCACCGGCATCGCGGGCGTGGTCAAGGAGGCCTGGCAAATCTATATCGACAAGGAATCCATGACCATCGGCACCATGACCGTGGCGATCGAGGCCGCCGCCCAGGCCGGCCGTCCGGCCGAGCTGCTCAGCCACGAAGTCGGGCGGGAAATCCACGCGCGCCTGGGGATGAAGGTCTGCGTCGAATGCCACCCCGAAGGCACGCTGCCGCGCTATGAAGCGAAGGCCGTGCGCGTACTGCACCGTCCCGAAGCATGATCGCGCGCGATCCGCTGGCCGCCATCAGCAGCCGCCTGGCCGAGGTCACGGCGTCCTGGCAAGCCGCCGCCTCGCTGGCGCAGATCCGTGCCAGTTTCGCCGACTACCTGGCCGAGGCGGGCCCGCGCGGGGCCGCGCTGGCCCGCCCCCGGCACCAACCCCTGACACCGGCGCTGGCCGGTGCATGGATCGGCCAGGGTCCCCGGCACGCCCTGTACTGCCATGGCGGCGGGTTCCAGATCGGCGGCATCGCCTCGCACGCCAGCCTGATCGCGCCCCGGGGCCCAGCCCGCCCCGCGGGCCTCCGGGGCCGCCGTTTA
>JAEWJD010000125.1 GCA_023386765.1 Pseudomonadota bacterium
GATCGCAAGCAGATGGTGCGGTGGCAGACTGACAACATGCCGCGTCTGCGCCAGAAGTGCCGCGGTTTCGTGGCGGTGCAGCCGGATCCTCAGGCCTTGATTCGCGTCAGCCAGCAGGCCGAGAAAATGAGCCGGGCCTTCGAGGTGCCGTTCGTGGTCGCCCCGGATGAGCCCGGCGCGCGCGAGGCCGCCTTGCGCCTGTTGCGCGGCGTGGCGCTGGGAACCACGCGCTGAGGCCGGTGTTCAGCCGGCGCCCAGCAGCCAGTTGTCCATGGTTTCGACCAGGCGGTTGCGGTAGCGCGGCAGGCGCTGCGCGAGCGCTTCGCGGCGCGCCAGGAAAGCCGGCGGCTCGGCCCCGGCGCCGAAGCTGGGCGCCGCCCAGACCGCGTTGGGAAAGTGGCGATCCTCGCGCCAGCGCGGGATGATGTGCCAGTGCAGGTGCGGCACCATGTTGCCCAGCGAGGCCAGGTTGATCTTGTCCGGGTGCAGCGTGTCGCGCTGGGCTTGTTCCACGGCGTAGACCGCGCGCATCAGCAGGTCGCGGCCGTGGTGCGACAGGCTGGTCATCTCTGGCAGGTGGGCGTTCCAGATGACGCGCGTGAAGCCCGGATAATCGGCATCGGCCACCTCGACCACCCGCAGCTGCGGGCCTTGCCAGAGCAGCGTGCCGCCCTCGCTCTGGCACAGCGGACAGTCGGGATCGCGTGTGCTCATGCCATCACCTTGCGGTACTGGATGAAACCGGAGCGATCGGCGATGCGGTCATAGAGCTGGATGGCGGTCTGGTTGCTTTCATGGGTGAGCCAGTACACGCGCGCCGCGTCATGGGCGCGCGCATCCGCATAGACATGCTCGATCAGGGCGCGCCCGGCGCCGGTGCCGCGCACCTCGGGCGTGACATAGAGGTCCTGCAGATAGACATAGGGGCCCTGGGTCCAGGTCGAGCGGTGATAGATCCAGTGCACCATGCCGATGGTGCGTCCTTCAGCATCGATGGCCAGCGCCAGGTGCATCGGCTCGGCCGGATCGAGCAGGCGCTGCCAGGTCTGGCGCGTGACGTCATCGGCGATGTCGACCTGATAGAAATCCTGGTAGCCCTGCCAAAGCGGCAGCCAGGCATCGAAGTCGGCGGCGGTGGCGGGACGGATGGTAAGCGTGGTCATGGGAGGCTCCGGGTGGATGGCGGGCAAGGCTAGAGACGGGATTCGAGCGCGCTCACGATGGCGCGCAGCACCTGCAGGCGGGCATGGCGTTTGTCGTTGGCCGGGACGAGGTGCCAAGGGGCATGGGGCAGGTCGGTGCGCGCCATCATTTCGTTGGCCGCCAGGGCGTATTCATCCCATTTGTCGCGGTTGCGCCAATCCTCGGCGGTGATCTTGTAGCGCTTGAAGGGCGTGGCCTCGCGCTCTTTGAAGCGCTCGAGCTGGACATCCTGGGTGATCGCCAGCCAGAACTTGAGCACGATGGCGCCGCTCTCGGTGAGTTGGTGTTCGAAGTCGTTGATCTCGGCATAGGCGCGCCGCCACAGCCCGGGCGGGGTGAGGCCCTCGACGCGCTCGACCAGCACCCTGCCGTACCAGGTGCGGTCGAAAAGGGCGACGCGGTTGTGGGCCGGCACATGGCGCCAGAAACGCCACAGATAGGGGCGTGCCTGTTCGTAGGCGGCCGGCGCGGCGATGGGGGTGATGTCGTATTGGCGGGCGTCCAGCGACTCGACTACGCGCTGGATGGCGCCGCCCTTGCCGGCGGCATCCTGGCCCTCGAAGGCCAGCACCAGCGAGCGTTGCGCGAAGGCGGGGCTGCGCACGGCGCGCGCAAGACGGCCCTGCAGCAGGCCCAGTTCGCTGTCGTAGTCGTGCTTGTCTTCGTGGGCCTCGTAGTCCAGCTCGCCGAGCCGGTCCGGGATGGGCCCCAGGCGCGGCAGTTGCTGGCTGACACGCGCCACCACGGGGATGGCGCGGCGCTTCATGGTGGCCAGGATGGTCTCGGCGCAGCGGATGGTGCGCAGATGATCGTCGGCGCTGGGGATCACCACCCAGGGCGCATGGTCGATATCGGTCTGCGCCAGCGCGAGCTGGGCCGCATCGCGGATGCGGTCGAACTTCTTCTGTACCTTGTAGTCGTCGGGCGAGACCTGCCAGGAGGTTTCGGGGCTGGCGTTCAGGCGCTCGATACGCGCGGCCTGAGCCTGGGGCGACAGATGGAACCAGAGCTTCACGATCTGCACGCCTTCGGCGGTCAGCATGGTTTCGAAGCGGCGGATCTGTGCGGCCAGCGCTTCGGCGCGCTCGGGGTTGAACTTCTTGCGGTAGCACTCGCGCAGCAGCCGCGAGTACCAGGAGCCGAACACCACGCCGGTCTCGCCTTTGGCGGGCATGGCGTTCCAGTAGCGCCACAGCGGCGGAAACTGGCTTTCGCGGGCATCCGGCTCGCCGAAGGCCAGCGTATGGATGTGGCGCGGGTCCATCCAGTTGTTTAGCAGGTTGATGGTCTGGCCCTTGCCGGCACCATCGATCCCGGCCACCACGATGAGCAGGCTGCGGTCGGCGCGCTCCAGGCGTGCATACTGGGCCTTGAGCAGCGCAGTGCGCAGTCGCAGCGCGCGGGGTTTGTACTCGTCGGCCGACAGCGCGGGGTCGGTTTCGGCTTCGCTGAACATGGGGGCTCCGGTAGGCGATTCAGCGCCCGATGTTGCGTGATAACCGCCGCCCGCGCAAGCGCCACGCGCAGGCTTTACAACCGGTCCAGCGGGATCTTCAGGTAACGCGTGCCGTTGTCTTCGGCAGCCGGCAACTGGCCGGCACGGATGTTGACCTGGATGGCAGGCAGGATCAGCGTCGGCATTGCCAGCGTGGCATCGCGCGCCTGGCGCATGGCAACGAAGGCCGCTTCGTCCACGCCGTCGCGCACATGGATGTTGCCGGCGCGCTGCTCGGCCACGGTGCATTCCCAGGCCGGCTCGCGGCCGGGCGGCGGATAGTCGTGGCACATGAACAGGCGCGTCTGCGGGGGCAGCGCCAGCAGGCGGTGGATCGAGCGGTAAAGCTGGACGGCATCGCCGCCGGGGAAGTCGCAACGTGCCGTGCCGACATCGGGCATGAACAGGGTATCGCCGACGAATACGCTGTCGCCGATCTGATAGGCCATGTCGGCCGGCGTATGTCCAGGCACGTGCAGGGCGCGCGCGGTGAGCGTGCCGATGGCGAAGGTTTCGTCGGGCGCGAAGAGGTGGCCGAACTGGGAGCCGTCGGGCGCAAAGCTGGACTCGAGATTGAAAATGGGCTTGAAAGTGGCCTGGACCTCGCGGATCCCCTGGCCGATGGCGATGCTCCCGCCCAGCAGATTCTGGAGATAGGGAGCAGCCGAGAGGTGGTCGGCGTGGGCGTGGGTTTCCAGGATCCAGTCGCAGCGCAATCGCTGTTCACGCACGAAAACGGCCAGGCGATCGGCGTTGGCTGTCGAGGTCCGCCCTGACTTGGGGTCGTAGTCCAGCACCGCGTCGATCACCGCGCAATGGCCGTCCGGGGCGTCATAGACCACGTAGCTGATCGTGCCGGTCACGGCATCGAAAAAAGCCTGGATATGCGGTGTCGTCATCGGGCGCTCCTGGGTTGATAATTTATTGATTTATAGTATATCAATAAATATAATGTTTTCTTCCTCATTGAAGCCCCTCCCATGGACGCTCCCCTGACTGCGGCCGATATCCAGGCCTTGCGCGCCTCGGCCGATGAATGCAGCGCGCTGCTCAAGGCGCTGGCCAATCCGGATCGCCTGCTGCTGCTGTGCCAGCTGCTCGAAGGCGAACGCAATGTCGGCGAATTGGAAGCCGGCAGCGGCATCCGCCAGCCTTCGCTGTCGCAGCAACTGGGCGTGCTGCGCGATGAAGGCCTGGTAGCCACCCGCCGCGAAGGCAAATATATTTACTACCGCATGGCTCGCCGCGAAATCACGCAAATCATGAAAACCTTGTCGGGTCTGTTTTGCGGCCAGACCCGGGAGCTTCTGTCATGACGATAGCCTGGGCGTCTTTCACGCCTTTTTCATCCCTGATCGGCGGCCTGATGATCGGCGCGGCCGCCGTGCTCCTGATGGCGACGCTGGGCCGTATCGCGGGTATCAGCGGCATCCTGGGCGCGCTGGTGCCGCCGGCGCCGGGCGGCGCCTGGCGGGTGGCGTTCGTGGCCGGTCTGGTGTTGTCGCCCTGGTTGTACCGGGTGTTCGCCACGCCGCATGCCCCGGAGATCACGGTGTCCACGCCGGTGCTGATCCTGGCCGGCCTGCTGGTGGGTTTCGGCTCCCGGCTGGGTTCGGGCTGCACCAGCGGCCACGGCGTGTGCGGGTTGTCGCGCGGCGCGCCGCGTTCGTTTGCCGCGGTGGCGGTGTTCATGGCCACCGCCATGGCGGTGGTGGCCGTCATGCGTCACGTCATCGGAGCCTGACATGCACCTGCTCTTTGCCTTGTTGAGCGGCCTGTTGTTCGGCCTGGGCCTCATGGTTTCCGGCATGGCCGATCCGGCCAAGGTCCTGGCCTTCCTGGATATCGGCGGGCAATGGGATCCGTCGCTGGCGCTGGTGATGCTGGGCGCCATTGGCGTCACGGCACCCGCTTATGCGCGTCTCAAGAAGCGAGGCGTCACGCTGACGGCCGGCGCGCCGCTGCAGTGGCCCACGGCCTGGCGCATTGACCGGCGCCTGCTCGCCGGGGCACTGGTGTTCGGTCTGGGTTGGGGGCTGGTGGGCCTGTGTCCCGGTCCGGCCATTGTCACCGCCGCGCAGGGTTATGAAGAGGCGCTGACCTTCGCCATCGCCATGCTGGTTGGCATGGGGGCTTTCTCGTTCTGGTCCGGGCCGCGCCGCTGAGCGCGTTGCGGCCCGGGGCTCAATCGTAGCGGCGCAGGTCTTCGATGACCTTGCCGTCGTTGGGCAGGGAGCCCGGCTGGGCGTGCGCGATGTCGGCCCGCAGCTTGGTGACGTCACGCACCGATTCAGCCAGCCGCCGGGCGTGCGCCTCGTCCAGTTGCCCGGCTTCGACGTGCAGTGTCATGGTTTCGGCCCCGGTGGTGCCGGTGATCACCAGCCGCGCGCGTCCCAGTTCCGGGTGGCGGCGCAGGATGTCGGCCACCTGCGACGGATGCACGAACAGGCCGCGCACCTTGGTGGTCTGGTCGGCACGGCCCAGCCAGCCCCGGATGCGGGTATTGCTGCGTCCGCAGGGCGAGGCACCAGGCAGTACGGCGGACAGGTCGCCGGTGCCGAAACGCACCAGCGGGTAGTCGGGGTTGAGGGTGGTGATGACCACCTCGCCGACCTCGCCGTCGGGCAAGGGCTCGCCGGTGCCGGGCCGCACGATTTCCAGGATCAGGTCTTCGCCCAGCACCAGGCCTTCTCGGGCCGGGGTCTCGAAGGCGATCATGCCCAGGTCGGCGCTGCCATAGGCCTGGTAGCCCTCGATGCCGCGGGCGGCCAGCCAGTCGCGCAGCGACGGCGGAAACGCTTCGCCCGAGACCAGCGCGCGCTTGAGCGAGGGCAGCGCCACGCCGATCTCATCGGCTTTCTCCAGGATGATCTTCAGGAAGCTGGGCGTACCGGTATAACCGGCCGGTGCCAGATCCTGGATGGCGCGTACCTGCTGTTCGGTCTGGCCGGTGCCGCCGGGGAACACGGTGCAGCCCACGGCGTGCGCAGCCGTCTCCATCATGGAGCCGGCCGGGGTGAAGTGATAGGAAAAGCAGTTATAGGCCAGCTCGCCGGCGCGAAAGCCGGCGGCATAGAGGGCGCGCGCAAAACGCCAGTAGTCGCTGCGCGGTGTTTCCGGTTCGTAGATGGGGCCGGGCGAGGCGAACACGCGCGCGGCCTGGCCCCAGCCGACGGTCGAGAAACCGCCGAAGGCCTTGGCGGCGCCGGCTGGCGCCTGGCTGGCACGGCTTTGCTGCTGCAACGCAAGCAGCTCGTGCTTGCGCAGCACGGGCAGGCCGGCCAGTGCCTGCCGGCTGATGATGCTGGCCGGATCCACGCCGCGCAACTGGGCGGCGATGGCCGGGGCGTGGGCCTGGGCATGGGCGATGGCTCCGGGCAGCGCGGCCATCAGGGCCTGCTCGCGTGCCGCGGGGTCTCGGGTTTCCAGGGTATCGAAAAACTCGGACATGGATCTGCACCCTCTTGTGTGCGCGTGGGTGGGTTTGACGGTGAAACCGGGTCAGGCGAGCCAGCGCTTGCGGCGGCGATAGAACTTCTGGTCGCGGAAACTCTTGCGTTCGCCGCTGGAGATGCCGAGGTAGAACTCCTTGACGTCTTCGTTCTCGGCCAGGTCGGCTGCCGCGCCGTCCATCATGACGCGGCCGTTCTCCAGGATGTAGCCATAGTCGGCATAGCGCAGGGCGATGTTGGTGTTCTGTTCGGCCAGCAGGAAACTGACCCGCTCGCGTTGGTTGAGATCGCGCACGATCTCGAAGATTTCTTCGACGATCTGCGGGGCCAGGCCCATCGAGGGCTCGTCCAGCAGGATCATGTTCGGGCTGGCCATCAGCGCACGGCCGATCGCGGTCATCTGCTGTTCGCCACCCGAGGTGTAGCCGGCCTGGCTGCCGCGGCGTTGCTTGAGACGGGGGAAGTACTGATAGACCCGCTCCAGCGCGGCGTCGACCTCTGCGCGCGACAGGTTGCGGGTGTAGGCGCCGGTCAGCAGGTTCTCTTCGATGGTCAGGTGGGCGAAGCAATGGCGGCCCTCCATGACCTGCACCACGCCACGCTTGACCAGCTCGGCCGGCGAGAGCCGTTCGATGCGCTCGTCGCGGTACTGGATATAGCCTTTGGTCACGTCGCCGCGCTCGCCCTTGAGCAGGTTGGAGACGGCGCGCAGGGTGGTGGTCTTGCCCGCGCCGTTGGCGCCCAGCAGCGCCACGATGCTGCCTTCGGGCACACGCAGGGACACACCCTTGAGCACCAGGATGACGTGGTTGTAGATCACTTCGATGCCATTCACATCGAGCAGGATCGGAACGGAGGGGGTAGGGGTGGCGTCGGTCATGGCGTTTCCTGCGGGATACAAGGGCCGCCGGCCGAAGCCGGCGGCGCGCTGCACATCAGTCCTGGCACTGGCGCGGAGTGATGTTCTTCTCCTTGGCGTACTTGGCCGCCAGTTCCTTGACCATGGGATCGACAATGCTCTTGTCGGCCTGGTACCAATCGGAGACGACGTTGAACTTCTTGCCATCCCACTGCACGATGCGGGACCAGTCATCACCCATGTGGTTGCTGCAGCTGGTCTTGACCGGACGCATGATTTCGCCGAAGCCCAGCTCGTCCAGACGCTCCTTGGTCAGGTTGAGGTTCTCAAAGCCCCAGCGCACCTGTTCGGGCGTGCGCGCCTTGCCCTTGCCGAATTTTTCCTGCGCCGCGCGGATGGCTTCGACCTGCAGCATCGAGATCATCATGCCGCGTGTGTGGGCGATGGTGCCCAGCGTGGTGGTGCCGGATTTATCGGCGCCCTGGCCCTTGTCGTAGACGTATTTCTTCAAGTCGTCATAGACCTTGCCGGTGCCGCCGCTGTTGTGGATGGTGATGGCGTTGTAACCCTTGGCCACTTCGCCCAGGTCACGCACATCGCCTTCCGAGCCGGCCCACCAGACGGCATACATCTTGTCGCGCGGATAACCGCTGGCCTGCGCTTCGCGGATGGCCGTAGGCGTCATGATGCCGGCGCTCCAGAGCAGCACGTAGTTGGGGCGTTGCTGGCGGATCTGCAGCCAGGTGGACTTCTGTTCCACGCCCGGCGCGGTGACCGGATAGAGCAGCAGCTCGAAGCCTTCCTTGGCGGCACGCTTTTGCAGCAGCTGGATGGGCTCCTTGCCATACGGCGAGTCGTGGTAGACCAGGGCGATCTTCTTGCCCTTGAGTTTGTCCAAGCCGCCTTCTTTCTTGGCGATGTCCTGGATCATCGAGTCCGCGGCGGTCCAGTAGGTACCCAGCAGCGGGAAATTCCACTCGAACACCGAACCGTCGGCCGACTGCGACAGGCCGTAGCCCATGGTCTCGACCGGCACCTTGTCCACGAAGGCCTTGTCGGTCACCGCAAAGGTGATGCCGGTGGACTGGGTGTCGAAGCCGGAGGCGCCGGTACCCTTGCCCTTGAGGCGCTCGTAGCACTCCACGCCCCGGTCGGTGGCATAGGCGGTTTCGCATTCCTCGTAGGCGATTTTCACGCCGTTGACGCCGCCGTCACGCTCATTGACCAGCTTCAGATAGTCGAGCTTGCCGTCGGCCCATGGAATGCCCAGGGG
>JAEWJD010000128.1 GCA_023386765.1 Pseudomonadota bacterium
ATCGCCGTCCTCACCACCGGCGCGCTCATCTATGCCCTGGCGCGTGAAAGCGCCGCCATCGGCCTGGGCTGGGTGGTGCTTGGCCTGCTGGTCGGCGGCGTCATCGGCACCGTCATGGCCAAGCGCGTCGAAATGACCAAGATGCCGGAACTGGTGGCCTTCATGCACAGCATGATCGGTCTGGCCGCCGTCGCCATCGCCGTCGCCGTGGTGGCTGAACCGCAGGCCTTCGGCATCGCCGAAGCCGGCAGCCTCATCCCCGTGGGCAACCGCTTCGAGCTCTTCATCGGCACCTTCGTCGGTGCGATCACGTTCTCGGGATCGGTGATCGCCTTCGGCAAGCTGTCGGGCAAGTACAAGTTCCGTCTGTTCCAGGGTGCGCCGGTCACCTTCAGCGGCCAGCATTGGCTGAACCTGCTGTTGGCGCTGATCATGCTGGGCTGCGGCCTGTGGTTCATGGTGACGCAATCGTGGACGCCCTTCATTCTCATGACGGCACTGGCTTTCGTGCTCGGCGTGCTGATCATCATCCCGATCGGCGGCGCCGACATGCCGGTGGTGGTGTCCATGCTCAACAGCTACTCGGGCTGGGCGGCAGCGGGGATCGGTTTTTCGCTGAACAACCCCATGCTCATCATTGCCGGTTCGCTGGTCGGTTCTTCGGGTGCGATTCTGTCGTACATCATGTGCCGCGCGATGAACCGCTCGTTCTTCAACGTCATCCTGGGCGGCTTCGGCGGCCAGGCGGCGGCAGCCGGCGGCGGCGCGCAACAGGCGCAGCGGCCGGTCAAGAGCGGCAGTCCCGATGATGCCGCCTTCCTGCTGGCCAACGCCGAAAGCGTCATCATCGTGCCGGGCTACGGCCTGGCCGTGGCGCGCGCGCAGCACGCGCTGAAGGAACTGACCGACAAGCTCACCGCCAATGGCGTGACGGTGAAGTACGCCATCCATCCGGTGGCAGGCCGCATGCCGGGTCACATGAACGTGCTGCTGGCCGAGGCCGAGGTCTCGTACGAGCAGGTCTTCGAGATGGATGAGATCAACGGCGAATTCGGTCAGACCGACGTGGTGCTGGTGCTGGGCGCCAACGACGTGGTCAACCCGGCCGCCAAAAATGATCCGACTTCATCGATCGCAGGCATGCCTATCCTGGAGGCCTACAAGGCGCGCAACATCATCGTCAACAAGCGCTCGATGGCTGCTGGCTACGCCGGCCTGGACAACGAGCTGTTCTATATGGACCGCACGTTGATGGTGTTCGGCGACGCCAAGAAAGTGGTCGAGGACATGGGCAAAGCAATCGACTAAGCCCCTGCTGGACCGGCGCTCAGGCGCTGGTCCAGCACCTCGATCCAATGCCTGACCGGCGTCTGCGTGCCGGCTTGCAAATGGCCGATGCATCCCACATTGGCCGACAGAATCACCTGCGGCTGCGCCGCCTCGATAGCGGCCAGCTTGCGCTGACGCAGCCGCCCCGACAGCTCCGGCTGCAACAGGGCATACGCCCCGGCCGATCCACAGCACAGGTGCGCATCGCCAAACGGCTGCAAAACGAATCCCAACGCTCCCAACAGCTGCTCATTGACCTCGCGCAGGCCCTGCCAATGCTGCAAGGTGCAAGGCGGATGAAATGCCGCCACGGGCGCCTGCCCCAGGCGTGGCGCCAGTTGCGCGGCCTGCGGCGCGATCAGTTCGGCAAGATCCCGCACCCGTGCCACCACATAGGCGGCCTTATCCGCGTAGTCGGGGTCATCCCGCAGGTGACGTGCGTACTCCTTGATCATGGCGCCACAACCCGATGCATTGATCACCAGCGCCTCCGCCCGGCCCGCCTGCAGCAACGGCCACCAGGCGTCGACATTGGCACGCATCTGCGCGAGCGCTGCCGCCTGCGCATCCAGGTGAAAGCTCAAGGCCCCACAGCATCCCGCCGTCGGCGCCATGCTTGCACCGATTCCCAGTGCGTCCAGCACACGGATGGTCGCAGCATCGATCGACGGCATCATCCCAGGCTGGGCGCAACCGTCGAGCAGCAGCACCTGGCGCGCATGATGCCCCACCTGAGGGAGCGTGCCGGCCGGCCGGCGCGCGGGCACCTTCGCCCGCCATGACGGCGGCAGCATCGGTCGCAACGCCTGCGCCAGGCGCATGGCCGCGCCAAAGGCCGGCGAAGTCACGGCATGCCTCAGCAGCCAGCGCTGCAGACGCTGTGGCCACGGGCGCGCCACCCGCTCGGCCACCGCCTGACGTCCCTGGTCCAGCAGTTCACCATACGCGACACCGGAGGGACAGGTGGTTTCACAATTACGGCAGGTCAGGCAGCGATCCAGATGCTGCTGGGTGGATGCGCTGGGCGTGGCGCCCTCCATGACCTGCTTGATGAGATAGATCCGCCCGCGCGGACTGTCGCGCTCATCGCCCAGCTCCAGGTAGGTCGGGCAGGTCGCCGCACAAAAGCCGCAATGCACGCAACGGCGCAGAATGGCTTCGGCCTGTTCGCCCTGCGTCGTACCGCGCGCCCAGGAGGCCAGACGGGTTTGCATTGAAGTGCGCTCCTAGAGCTCCGGCACCATGCGGCCGGGGTTGAACAAGCCTGCCGGATCCAACTCCTGCTTCAGCCGTCGGGTAATGCCCGCCACGCCTGCAGACAAGGGATGGAATACGCCGTCAGCCGGCACGCCGGCACCATAGGCGCGAAATAGCGGGGCATGCCCTCCCGCAGCCTGGGCTGCCGTCCGCAGGGCGGTCGCATCCGCGCGCGCGCTGAGCCAACGCACGCCGCCGCCCCACTCCAGCAACATCGGCCCGGCCTCCAGCGGCGGCGTAGTGGGTGCAACCGCCAGGCGCCACAGCGGCACGCCCCCCTGAAAAAACGCGTGGGTCTGCTCCCGCAATGCCGACCAGATAGCCTGCCCGCTCGCTTCATCGAGCCGTTGTCCGTCCAGGCTGCTGCAAGCGGCACGAACGGCAGGCAGCGGGCCGCTCAACCTAACCAGCCAACGCCCGCCATCGCCCTGCCCGTCCTCCGGTATCCAGGCCGTGGCCGAGATCGGCAGCGGCAGGCCGCGCCAGCGTGCGAAACGCTGCAATGCCTCCGCCTGGGTGCTGAGGCCATAGACGGTCATTTCCACTGGCGGGCAGGGCACCACCTTCAGCGAGACCTCCAGCAAGGCGCCGAATATACCGAGCGAACCCGCCATCAGGCGCGACACATCGTAGCCGGCAACGTTTTTCATCACTTCGCCGCCAAAGGACAGCACGCGGCCCTGGGCATCCAGCAGGCGCACGCCCAGCAGATAATCGCTGATGCCCCCGCAAGCGACGCGGCGTGGCCCCGCCAATCCTGCCGCCACGCATCCGCCGATCGTTGCCGTGCTATCGAAATGGGGCGGCTCGAACGCCAGCATCTGCCCACGTTCAGCCAGGATCTGTTGCAGTTCGCTCAATGGCGTGCCGGCACGCACGGTGACGACCAGCTCCGAAGGCTGGTAGTTGATGATGCCGCGATAGGCCGTCATGTCCAGCACATAATGACTGTCCGTCGTCATGGGCGCATTGCCATAGAAACGCTTGCTGCCGCCGCCCGCAATGGTCAGGGGCTTGTGGCCGCCTCGTGCCGTCATGACTTGGTCGCACAGTTCGGAAAGAACGAATTCCATGATGGCCGACCTCAGAAACGCGCCAGGTCCGGGAAACGCAGCTCGCCGCCATGGACATGCATCTTGCCGTACTCGGCACAGCGCGCCAGCGTCGGAACCACCTTGTCGGGGTTGAGCAAGCCAAGCGGATCGAAAGCCCGCTTGACGGCAAAAAACGTATCCAGTTCATCGCGCGAGAACTGCACGCACATCTGATTGATCTTCTCCATGCCCACACCATGTTCGCCGGTGACCGTGCCGCCGACCTGGATGCACAGCTCCAGGATGGCGGCGCCGAATTTTTCGGCGCGCTCGACTTCATCGGGCTTGTTGGCGTCGAACAGGATCAGCGGATGGAGATTGCCGTCGCCGGCATGAAACACGTTGGCGCAACGCAGGCCAAACTCGTCTTCCATCTGCTCGATCGCGCCCAGCACGCGCGCCAGATGCCGACGCGGAATGGTGCCATCCATGCAGTAGTAATCCGGCGATACGCGACCGGCCGCGGGAAAGGCATTTTTGCGGCCGGCCCAGAACTTCAGGCGCTCGGCCTCCGAGGCAGAGACCTGGCAGGCCGTGGCGCCTGCGGCATGGCAGATGGCCTCGATGCGCGCCACCTCGTCATCCACCTCCTCGGGACTGCCATCTGATTCGCATAACAGGATTGCCTGTGCGCTCAGGTCATAGCCGGCCTGCACGAAAGGCTCGACCATATGGATCGCCTGACGATCCATCATTTCCAGGCCGGCGGGAATGATGCCCGCGCCGATGATGCGCGTCACGGCATTGCCTGCCGCCTCGACACTGGCAAAACTGGCCATCACCACCTGCGCACGGACCGGACGCGGCAACAGGCGCACCGTCACTTCAGTGACGATACCCAGCATGCCTTCCGAGCCGATAAACAGCGGCAGCAATGCCGGGCCGGACGCATCAGGCGCATCGCTGCCCAGCTCGACGATCTGCCCGTCGATGGTCACCACCCGGAGCTTGATGACGTTGTGCACCGTCAACCCGTACTTCAGGCAATGCACGCCCCCGGCATTCTCGGCCACGTTACCGCCGATCGAACAGGCGATCTGACTCGAAGGATCGGGTGCGTAATACAAGCCATACGGGGCCGCGGCCTGTGAAATGGCGAGGTTTCGCACCCCCGGCTCCACCACCGCCACGGCGGCCAACGGGTCGATGCGCTTGATGCGATTCAGTTTGGACAACCCCAGCAACACACCCTGCGCATGGGGCAGTGCGCCCCCGGACAGGCCGGTCCCCGCGCCGCGCGCAACCACGGGCACATTCAGGCGCCGGCAGACCTGCATGACCGCACAGACCTGGTTCTCGTCTTCGGGCAACACCACGGCAGCCGGCAGGCAGCGCATCAGCGTCAGCCCGTCGCACTCATAGGGTCGGGTATCCTCTTCGCGATACAGCACGCAATGGGCGGGTAACACCGAACGCAGGGCCTGCAACAGGTTCTGCAGGGAGAAAGGCGTCGAGGAGGCGCTCAGGCCGGCGTCGGCGATCGAGGTCATCCTTAGAAGATAGCGCGCGCCCTGCGATTGTTCACGCCGGTATTTACCCGGGGATACCGGCATGCCTGCGCCCCCTCCCCCGGCATGTCCCAGACATAAAAAAACCCAGCGCCTGACAAGACGCTGGGTGTCGGGACCGGCCCCGCCTGGGACCGCCTACCAGGCGATGATCTTGCCCGGGTTGAGGATGTTGTTCGGATCGAAGGCGTGCTTGAGGCTGCGCATCAGGGCCAGCGCATCATCGCCATGCTCCTGCTGCATGAACTGCATCTTGTGCAGGCCCACCCCGTGCTCGCCGGTGCAGGTGCCATCGGCGGCAATGGCGCGTCGTACCAGGTTGTGATTGATGGTTTCCGACTCCTGCCATTCAGCTTCGTTGTCGCCATCCAGCAGCATCAGCACGTGGAAATTGCCATCGCCCACGTGGCCGACGATCGTGTACGGAAAGCTGGCGCGCTCCAATTCGTCGACGGTTTCACGCACGCAATCGGCCAGACGCGAAATCGGCACGCACACATCGGTCGTGCTGGCCCGGCAACCCGGACGCAGTTGCAGTCCGGCAAAGTAGGCGTTGTGGCGTGCCGTCCAGAGGCGGTTGCGGTCCTCGGGGTGCTCGGCCCACTCGAAGTCCATGCCGCCATGCTCGGCCGTGATGGCCTGCACGGTCTCGGCCTGCTCCTGGACACCTGCCGGGCTGCCATGGAACTCGAACACCAGCATGGGCGTCTCGCGCAGCGTCAACTTGCTGTAGAGATTGACCGCCTTGACCGCCGCCGCGTCCATGAATTCCACGCGCGCAACGGGCACCCCCATCTGGATGATCTCGATCACGCTTTGGACCGCATCATCCAGCGAGGGGAAATTGCAGATCGCTGCCGATACCGCCTCGGGCTGCGGATACAGGCGGACGGTGACTTCGGTAATGATGCCCAGCGTGCCTTCGCTGCCCACGAAAAAGCGCGTGAGGTCGTAGCCGGCCGAGGATTTGCGCGCCCGCCCGGCGGTGCGCACCACGCGTCCGTCGGCCGTCACCACGGTCAGCGACATGACGTTCTCGCGCATCGTGCCGTAGCGCACGGCATTGGTGCCGGAGGCGCGCGTGGCGGCCATGCCGCCCAGGCTGGCGTCCGCCCCCGGATCAATCGGGAAGAACAGCCCGGTGCTGCGGATTTCTTCGTTCAGCTGCTTGCGCGTCACGCCAGCCTGCACGGTGGCGGTGAGGTCTTCCGCATTGACCGAAAGCACCTGGTTCATCTGGGAAAGATCCAGGCTGATGCCACCCTCGATGGCCAGCAGATGGCCCTCCAGCGAGGAGCCCGCGCCGTAGGGGATCAGGGGCACGCGGTGTTCGTTGCACAGCCGCGCCACCTGCGCCACTTCATCGGTATTCTGGGCGAACACGACGGCATCCGGCAGCATGGGCGGATACGGTGACTCATCACGCCCATGATGCTCGCGCACCGCTTCGGACACGGACAGACGATCACCGAAAATGGCACCGAGCGCCTCCAGACAGGCGGGCGGCACAGGACGACGCAGGTCAGGCAAGGGAGCATTCATGGTCAAGGGAAGAAGTGGGTTGCAAACCCGGCCATTCTACGCCCCCTGCACCCAGAGCAGGCATCCCGCCTGCCCTGGGCCTGCCTTGGTCGAGGCTGTCTACTTGCCGCTGGCCAGCGTCACGCGACGGCGCTCGCGCACGCCTTGTGCCAGGCGCTCCAGCGTCTGCACCGACGCGTCCCAGTCGATGCAGCCATCGGTGATGCTTTGCCCGTAGGTGAGCGCCTGCCCGGGCACCATATCCTGGCGCCCGGCCACAAGATGGCTTTCGATCATGATCCCGACGATGCGGCTGTCGCCCTTGGCCATCTGGCCGGCCACGTCATCGGCCACCATCGGCTGGTTCTCGGGCTTCTTGCTGCTGTTGGCATGGCTGGCATCAATCATCACGCGCTGGGCCAGGCCGGATTTGGCCAGATCCTGGCAGGCGACCTCGACGCTGGCGGCATCGTAGTTGGGCGCCTTGCCTCCGCGCAGGATAACGTGGCAGTCCTCGTTGCCGGCGGTCGAGACGATGGCGGAATGCCCGCCCTTGGTCACCGACAGGAAATGGTGCGGCTGCGAGGCCGCCTTCATGGCGTCCACCGCGATCTTCACATTGCCATCAGTGCCGTTCTTGAAACCCACCGGACACGACAGGCCCGAGGCCAGCTCGCGGTGCACCTGGCTCTCGGTCGTACGCGCGCCGATGGCCCCCCAGGCCACCAGGTCGGCGATGTACTGGGGCGTGATCATATCCAGGAATTCGCAGCCGGCAGGCAGGCCCATGCTGTTGATATCCAGCAGCAACTCACGGGCCACGCGCACGCCCTTGTTGATGTCGAAACTGCCGTCCAGGCCGGGATCATTGATCAGGCCCTTCCAGCCGACGGTCGTACGCGGCTTCTCGAAGTAGACCCGCATGACGATTTCAAGATCGGCACCCAGTTTGTCGCGCAAGGGCTTCAAGCGCGCGGCGTAATCCAGGGCTGCGGCTGTGTCATGGATGGAGCAAGGGCCGATGACGACGATAAGACGATCATCCATGCCGTGCAGGATACGGTGCATCGCGCTGCGCGCGGCGTACACGGTTTCCGATGCTTCCTTGGTGCACGGAAATTCGCGCATGACGTGGGCGGGCGGATTCAGCTCCTTGATTTCACGGATACGAAGGTCGTCTGTATTGTGTGACACGGTAAGGCTCCTGGGATGTCTCAGATTGCAATGGCCCGGCTTGCAGGCCTGTCGGCTGTGTGATCCCGAAGGGCCCCGCCTCACTGACGGCAACAAAAAAGCCGCCAGTGACGCTGGCGGCTTTCTTCGGGGGGATCTTTTACTAGGTTAAGCGCGTCCCTTCCTCCGCCAGCGGCTTCAGAAAACCAAAAAAATAAAAATAAAAAGCGGGGGACGCGAATTTCATAGGGAAAAACTCTAGCACAAAAAAAACCGCGCGTCATCTACGCGGTTGCGGGCAGCGGCCTTCTCAGGCCGTGCCGCCCACCGTCAAACCCTTCATGCGCAGGGTCGGCATACCCACCCCGACCGGCACGCTCTGGCCTTCCTTGCCGCAGGTGCCCACCCCGGAATCCAGGCGCATGTCGTTGCCGATCATGTCGACCCGCGTCATGGCGTCCGGCCCGTTGCCAATGAGCGTGGCGCCCTTGACCGGATAGGTCACCTTGCCGTTCTCGAT